>CAZBJS010000008.1:0-7180 GCA_964492295.1 uncultured Gammaproteobacteria bacterium | reverse complement strand
AAGTGTCCGCCCTTGCTGTGTCCAATAACATGAACTTTCTTACCAGTTTCTTTCTTCTTTGAGGCTAAATAGCTTACGAAGTCATCAACCATGGCCTCAGTCGGCTCGACATTAACTCCGAAATAAAGGGGATAGGTTTCGGCCTGATAACCAATTGATCTCAGATTTTTAACTGTCTCCCGGTAAAGCCGACCCCAACCCATAAAACCTGGAACAATCACCACAGTTGACCCGTCACCTCGAGGTAAATCACGATCGCGATCAATTGGCCTAAGCCTAAGTTGTCTCAATTCAATTTGGGCTCTTGCCAAATCAAGCCAAGCCCTAGGTACATCTACCCATAAGTCTGCCCAATTTTCTGCAAGATAGCCGACAAATTCCTCTCGAGTCTGAGGAAAACGATGATTATTTTTGGGATAAAATTCCTGCTCTGCTTTTTGCGGGCCAAGGTCACTACCGACAAACTGATCAGAACCCAAACGGGTTTCTACACTCACTTTGGTCTGCCTTTGGGCAGGAACCTAAGTTAATTAAAAACCGCCAAAAGTATGGTGTCAAGTGCGATTGGAAGTGGCAATCTGTGAAGTTCCGGAAACTTCCTCGCTGATTCTCTTTCCCGCTATCAATCTGGCAATTGCCCGATACTGCGAGAAAAGCAAGAAAATCAAAAATGAAGCAAGTATTTGATTGGTCAGTACACCTAGGGACAAGAGCAATGACCTTATATCCCTTTTGAAATCTGGAGCGTTAAGCTTTAATTTCTTGCCAATTTCTATCCGGAATTTGTTAGGCATATAATCTTCAAGCATCATCGCCAACATCACAAAAGCAGCAATTGGTAAGATGAGCTTGTTACCCGTAACGCTCCAATACCCATAAGCCATACCTGCAATGATTACTGTATCGACATACCTATCAAGGATCGGATCAAGCCAAGCACCCCATTTTGACTTAATAAATTTAAGTCTGGCAACCTCGCCATCGCAACCATCGACAATTGACATAAACTGAATTAGTAAACCACCAAGGAAAATCCAGGGATAGGTCCCCTTAGCAAGAAATAAAAAAGTTAGAATGGCTAAACCTAAAATAGAAAATGAAATTAAATTGGGAGTGACCGGCGTTTTAACAAGAAATCTTGTAATCAAGGTGGAGACTTTCCTATTAAATCTTTTGGAAACAATTCCATCTTTTGCTTTTACAAGACTTGCCAAAAGTTTCTTCTCGGCAAATTTAATATCCGCCCAAGTGTCACAATCGGCCCAGAACTTACTCTTAATGTCAAAAGTGCGCAGTTTACCCTGGCTGGCGACAACAGCCATCGCATTGGTAAGGGAGTTCTTACCCACCCCGGTTGTCGCCTTGAGAACCTCAAAAATGTATGGGCTCAAGATAAACATACCGGTATCGTAGGCATTATACTTGCCAAGTTTTTTACCGATTGACACCACTTGTCCGTTTTTGGCCGTGACCTTCGTCGTGTCGGCAACATCCAAAACACTTTCCAGCTTGCGATCAATAGCCAGAGCGCATTCTTTATCCTTAAGCTTAAGTCGTTGGATTTTGAGCAAAGTCTTTGGATTGAAAACATGGTCAGACATTAGAAGCACAAAGTTCTCGTTGAAATATCGCTTGGCGCAAAACACCGAAATTCCGTTTGCCTTTTCCCACTTTGGGTTATGAACATATTTGATTAAGACACCATATCTTGAACCATCGCCGACAGTTTCTCTAAGATCATCTCCCTTGTAACCTGTCACGATCACAAATTCATTTATCCCAGCTTCCTTTGCGCCTAAAATGACTCGTTCGATGATTTTTAAGCCGAGAAGTTCCATCAGCGACTTGTGTCGCCCACGGGTCACCGGTTGCATTCGTGTGCCGTCTCCGGCAGCAATAATTAATGCCTTCATTTGACCTCCGCCAACCTTTAAGAAATAGCAACCTCTGGATAGGTTAAAACCTTTAAGGCTTTAACCGAAATGAGGCTTTTAAGTTTTGACTAAGAAGACTTTTATGTCTTATGAGGAAGCTTCACTATTACTTTGCTATTTTTCAAAGGTTGAAAAGTTAGGAAATTATACCAATTTTTAGCTTTGTCAACAAGCAGGAGTCATTTAGTCGCTGAATCGTTGTATCGCGGGCTAGAGCGCAAGAAGATCAAGAAGTCTTGAAAACAAACCAAGTCTTACGTCTATCAGTTGACCATCGGTTACCGAAACTACTGCTTTAAGCCTGATGCCCACCGGAATCAATCCTAAAAAGTTCTCGTCTCGCACTCCGGAAATTAAATAAACCGGTTCACCATTGACCTCAGTCAGCTCAATCGCCGCTCCCTCAACGGTTGCTGCTTCTGTGCCCTCGGAGGGTAAAGCCGCACCGGTTCCTTCTCCCGGCGAAGGAGACGGAGACGGTTCTTCAGAAACTCGTGTCAGAATTCCGGCTTTTATCATATTTTGAATTGCTACGTTGGGAAGGATTGCCACCACCTTTTCGCCTGCGGGAGTAGTTACGAAAAGTTCTCCGGTTTCTGGATTGACTGAAAGCGGGAAATTGGTGCGAACTCGGCGGCCATTCTGGACAAAACCAAGTCCTGCCGAGCCTGTAGCTAGTCTAATCCCTTTTTCTTCAAGTTCTTCATCAACCTCACCTAAAAGCTCATTTTTTTCTCCATCCTCAAGCTCAACTTCCTCGTCATTTTCGTTTCTAACCTTGACAATCACCTGTCCGCCTTCCTGTTTAAACTCCATCCGCAAACTCCCAATCCTGATCTTTGTTCTCTCTTCTCCCTCCTTAATTTCCGTTTCAAACCTTCCCTCTTCATTTCTTACCTCAATTTTGGTCTTATCATCACTTGTCTCAATCTTAGTCACATCCGTTGGGGTTCTAGACTCAACTTTTGTAGTACCTGATGAGCCTGGGCCGGAAGAGCTGCTTTTGCCCTCATCCTCGAGATCATCCGAATCAGACTTGCCACTTCCAGAACGCCCACTATTATCCTCATCTGAACTGTGCAAGACTTTGCCGACAGCCTCTTTCTGCTTTTGCTCTGAAACGATTGAGAGGAAACTAAAGCCGCCAACGACAACAACGGCTATTATTATTAGAGGAAGGAAATGGATAAATCCCTTCTTACTCATCTTACTCTATTAGATTAAAAAGGAGCAGAGACTGTCAACTAATCAACCAAAATCGAGGCTTTCATTGAAGCTTCGTGGGCGCTGCAGTGGTATGGGTAGATGCCCTCTGTATTAAAGGTCAATGAGTAAGTATCACCCTGACCTAGAACTCTCGAATTTTGCTCTAAATAATAAGTGTGCGCTGGATGAGAATCGGTATTAACGTAATGCTGGACAGTATCATTATTTGTCCAGAATACTTTTGTACCCTTACTGATTCTAATATTCTTGGGCTTAAAGGAAATTTCTAAAAGACCAACCGCAATTTCCTTCTGGCCGCGCATGTCGATAAACTCCCCTGACTTTGTTCGATCAATTGCAAACTGGAAATTACCATCGTGACAAGTTTTATCCGGCCAGCAGGCGCGATAAGAAACAGTATAGAGACCATCTGGCGCGGACTTATCTACACTTCTCCTCATGGACAGCTTATTTGAGTCAATAATCAACTCTCCGCGTCCAAACTCAACTCCATCCCTGGTGATGGAAATTGAAGAATTTTGTGCCAAATCGAAGTTAAAATTGACAACGACGTTTACCGGCACGCCAGCCAGTGTTGAACCATGTTCGGGAGTGTTACTTTCCCAATGAGCACTTTTTCGGGGGTTGGCAAAAAGCAAACCGTCGGTTTCAGATGCGGATTCGGGAACGGCCTCCTGTCTTTGCGAAGCCGGGTTAGCTTTACCCTTGGTAACCAGATAAACAGCTCCAATTACTCCAACAATTAAAAGAATCGTTACGACAATAAACCTTCTCATTAGACCACCTGATGGTAACAAGGCTTTCTTAATTTAGTCAAATAGAGTCTGACTCGACCCGTCAAACTTTTCAATCGATTTTGAAAACTGCTAATCTAAATTAGTGGGCAAACTATTTTTTTTGGCAACAGTCACCGCACTGCTTTTGACTTCCTTTATTATTGTTGACATCAACTCGCCTCCCTCAAAGCCCAAGGTCGCCTCAGGAGAGATTACGCGGGAGTCGGCCGATTGGATTCGGGTAATCAGCCGAGATATTTATCAAGGGTGCATGGGGCAACAAGCTAATTGTTATGAGGAAGCTACCGAAGAAAGACTTTTGGCAGTCTATCCCGCAAAGCAAATTTTGGAGGCACTTTATGATTATGATACCTACTTTAGCTGCCATGCCTTCACTCATTTTATCGGCAGAGGCCTTTATAAAAAGTTGGGTAGTATTCCCGACGCCTATTCTCAAATCGATTTTACTTGCCATGGTGGAGCATACCACGGGGTTATAGAGGCATTTCTTGAGGAAAACAAGATAACAGTTGACAGCCTCGATGGCGATAAATTAAGAGAGATTTGCGCTAAATCGAACTTGCTCACCGACAAAAATCAAAATCAGGTCTACACCGAATGCCTTCATGGATTTGGCCACGCCTTCATGTTTATAACTGATTCCAATTTACCGCTTTCCTTGGGTTATTGCGACCGCTTTGGAAAAGTCCAGGAGCGCGAACCTTGCTACGGTGGGGTCTTCATGGAAAACTCAACAAGTTCCACAAATCCCGACCATCCTCCCAAGTGGATCAAGGAAGATGACAAATTTTATCCCTGCACAATCCTTTCTCCAAAATATCTCAATCAATGTTACTTTTATCAATCAAACTACCTTATCAAAATTACCGTTCACAATTACGATCAGGTCTTTGGGAACTGTGAAGAATTGGCAGGCAGCCACCGGGTAAATTGCCTTCTGGGCTTGGGGGCAAATCTGGCCGGTTTCTCCAGGAAAGCGGGCATCACAGGCGCTGCCAAGATTTGTTCTGCCGGCGCCCAAGATGCCAAGGACCTTTGTGTAGATGGAGCCGTTCCGTCATTCATGGCTCGCTATGGCGGAGAGGTAGCCAAGGTTATTGAATTTTGCCAAAATGTGGACGATACTTTAAGTGAGCGCTGCTTCATAAAATTAGCTCATACTGCCCAAAACTGGGGCCGGGGGCAATCGGAAATTAAAATAATCTGCCAAGCTGCTCAAAATCATAAATCTTCGTGTCTTAAAGAATTTGGCATATGAAAGTCATTAAAATCAAAAAGCCCAGCTTGCTGTTTTTGGGTTTTTTGGCAATTTCCTTATTTTTGATCGCTTTATACCTTAATCTGACAAGACCTTCGGAAAATAAAGTCAAATCTTCGCAAGCTCAGAACATCCCGGAGCTTGCCGATATTCTCTCACCCGACCAGGAAAAACGACTAAAGGCAACTCGGACTTTGGCAGAAAGGGTCGGTGTCGAGGAGGCTTTGGAGATTATGAAAAATGCCAACTTACCGGCAACCGGCGAAACTCATTTAGCCGTCCATCAAATTGGTTTTTATGCTTACAAAAAATATGGAAAGGACTCCATCCTCCATTGCAAAGACTATTATTTGAATGCCTGTTACCATGGGGCAATTATTGAAGCAGCTTCAGACTCCGGCATTGAGGTTATCGGCGAAATGGCCGGCCGTTGCCGGGCTTACTCCACTCGTTATTTCCAATGCGTCCATGCAGCCGGCCATGCCATTCTGGCAATTTGGAATTATGATTTGCCCAACGCCCTCATAACCTGCGATGAAATTTTCGAAAACAAAGAAGCCTACCTAAATACCTTAAGCTCCTGCCACAACGGCGCTTTCATGGAAAATCTTTTCGGAGTCCATGACTGGGGCACAGCCGAAACCCCTAAAAGGGAGTGGCTCAAAGACGATGACCCTTATTTCCCCTGCACCGCCTTTGGCGAAAAATACCAAAAGGGCTGCTGGCTCAATCAGGCAGCCAGAATTTACCAGATGGAAGGGGGCGATCTTACCAAGACAGCCGAGGTTTGCGAAAAGCTTGGAAACAACCAATACCGGGCCTGGTGCTTCGATAATTTAGCCCGCCAAATTCATCCTTTAACCGAAGGCCACATCGATAAGGTCTTTAATCTTTGCAAAGCAGTTGGGGCTAAGTGGGAAACCAACTGCATTACTGTCAACGCCGGCGCTTATGCTTCAGTCGGTGACTCTCAAACTGGCATTACCATCTGTAATTTTCTTTCCGAACCGACAAAGACAGAATGTTTCGTGCCCATTGTCAGCTACTTCTTAAACGACGGCACCCCCAAAAATCAGGCGTTTTACCTTTGTTCACTAATTCAAGGAATTTATGCGCAAGAGTGCTTTTTCAAGGTCCAAAGTTCGTAAGCTTTTTCCTATTATTGGCATAGCTACTTTCTTTGTGGGGGTTGCCTTGCTTACCTATCCCCAATCAAACAGCCTAAAATTGAGCCAAATTGATAAAGAAGCTGTTTTCGCCGACAAAACCTATGCCTCATTTGAAAAATTGGCCAAGGAAAAGGGAATTGAGGTTGCCTACAGTCTTCTCAAAGAAAAATTTCCCGCCAACCAAGCCGCTGCTCACGATTTTGCTCATGTTGTCGGCCTGGCGAGTTTTGAGAAAAAAGGGCCTTCTGGCCTTAGCGTTTGCGACGCCGCCTATAACTATGGCTGCTATCACGGCTTTATCGAGGGGTTTTTGGTCAAAAAAGGACCAGAGGCTATTGTCGAAATTGAAAAAAGTTGCCTGGCGCTTGGCTCTGTCCATGCTCCTTCTTGCATCCACGGCATCGGCCATGGAGTCCTGGCCTATCGTTCTTACAAATTAGACGAGGCTCTCATGGACTGCGATGTTCAAAAAGAAAATACCAGGATTTATTGTTGGGACGGTGTCTTTATGGAACGAATCACCGGCTCAATGCAAAACCCCAAAGACCGGCCAATTTTGACTGAAACCACTCTCAACCAACCGTGCGATTCAATCGCCTACATCTACAAAAAGAATTGTTGGCGGAACCAAGTCGCCGCCTGGTTTATCTATTTTGGGAACAACCCCCAAAAGGTTGGGGGGAGGTGCAGTCTGATTGAACCTGAATTTCAGGAAGTTTGTTTTGAGAACATCGGCTTTACCAATGTGATGAGCGCTGCGGAAAATCGAGATTTGCTTATCGGATGGTGCCAAAT
>CAZBJS010000007.1:14211-17199 GCA_964492295.1 uncultured Gammaproteobacteria bacterium | reverse complement strand
GCAGCGGCAATCCAAGCTCGTAAATAATCGGCGCTGTAAAAGCCACTGTCCATATCGGAAAGCCAATTGAGCCGGTTAGTAATAAAACCGGTTGTTCTCTGAAGATTCCTAGAATACAGTTGAGGGCCCCTGGAAATTGCATTTTGCGCACCTGCCTTGCCTGCAGGCAGGAACATCTCATATTCATAGGAAAATTTACCCAAGTAACGCCTCAGCATCATCAAATCAACAAATGTCGCCTGCCACTTAATCCTCTGTGCTGAATGGGTACTGACGTTTAATGAGTATGACAGCCACTCAGGATCATATGCTGGGCTTTCCAAAATAAAAGCATAGGTTTCGGTTAATGCTCCTGAACGCGAAAGTGTTTTTAGAGGGAAGGGGAGTTGGGAATCGATTGACGCCCCGTGGAGGGCATGACCCCCTTCATGAAACATGGCTTCGTAATCCTGTTCGCCTCCGATAGGCCTAATTACTAAATGAACCTCACGGGGAGGATCCGGCCAATAGCAAACTGCTCTCGGATTCTTCTTGGGGCGATTCTCAGAATCGATGGTGATTTTTGAAAGAAGATCGTTCAATCCTAAATTATTGACAAGCTCTAAAAACGCAAAAGTCACTTTATTGGCTGGATAAAAGTTGTCAAAAGGCGAAAGAGAGCGCAAATAGAGTAGGTGGCAAGCACGAATATTTTTAAAAGACCTGCCTAAAATCTCCTGGGAGGCCTTGGAAATTGCCCAATCCCAAAGATTGTCTGTATCCTTAATTGTTTTTTGGACGACTTTATGAAAACTAGCATAATCTACCTTTTTAGATTGAGAATAGTAATCCAGATAGCCAGCAAAACCCAGTTTTTTAAAAAGCTTAATCTCCCCTTTCAAAAGCTTAAATTGTTTCGGGTTTTGTTTGGATTTAATCTTGTTGGCGGCATCGTCATATCTTTCGCGCTTTTCAAAAATCCTCTCTTTGGAAATTCTTGGAGCAAGTTCGAAAAAAGCTAAATTTTCATTATCCAACGTAACCGTTGCTTGTGAATAAGAAGTAGTTATCTCGTCATGGAGTTTGGCAGTCGCCAGTCCTATGAAACTGCCAGCAATCGTAAAATAAATTCTCTGAAGAATATCTTGAGTTTTCTTGTTTTTTGACTTTGCAAGAAGCTTCTCAATTTCACTAAGGGTCTTTTGGGTAAACAGCTCTTTATATTTTTGATAAATTTTTGCTGTTTCAAGTTTATCTTTTAAGCCGACCCTAACCAACCGGTCTTCGGTTTCCAGATCATAAATAAACTTGGCGAGTTTGTTTTCTAAGTCTTTTACGCTGGTCACTAAATAGAATTTTAGCTGTTGTGACAATCTTTTTCAAGAGGACGAGCCCGCCAGCGGCCCTAGGGCGGCTTTTTTCAGACTAATTACTATCTACCACTATCTTATTCACAGGATCCTGGACTCAGAAGAATAAATCTTACGGGGTATAATGGTGTATAAGAGAAGCAAATAAAAACAAAATCAGACAAATAGGGGATAAATGGATCAAATTGGACTAACTAAAAACTAAAAACATAAAACTCAAAACTGAGGGGAATGCGATTTGAAACTGGAAATTGGAGTTTGGAAAATGGAGATTTGAAATTGTGCCTGTTTCCCTCTCTCAGCCTCAATCTATGTCGTAAAAGCATCATTGTGCGACGCAATGACTACCTATTTTTTAGAGTCTTCTTTGTGGGGAACAATGGACTCAGAATCAAGAAATTAAAGAAAATCAAAAAGACTTTTTGTAAATTATTACTTAAAAATGGCTACTCCCCACAATGGTCAAGCGCTCCTCTTCTGCTAACTGTTAGCACACGTCAAGATTGCTTGCCCCCAGTGAGTAGGAAAGGTCACTAGAGCACCCCAGAGTCTTATAGTGATCTGGTTTCGCTAACTGATACAAATTTATTAGACCTTATAGTAAATAATTTTTTGCCTTAATTATTTTCACGCTTTTCTACTGACATTTTTCACGATGTATATCAAACTGTATCACCCTTCGACTTCGCTCAGGGTTGACTTCCCCTACTCTACTTTCCTTTTCGGGAAAAATTTTCTGAAGCTAATCTGAAGCTAGTATCAATTATCAAATATCAGTTGTTAAGTGTCAATACATCCTCTTCCCTCAATAAAACTATAGGATGCTAGCCGCCCCAACGTGTGGAAATGGTCAGCACAATAAAAACGATCAAGGCAATAATCAGATGCTCAAAGATCACTCTCCCCTTTAGCCTCCCGGCAAAATCAAATTGGGCAAGCCCCATCAGTGCATACATTACCGTACAAATCGCCAAGGCGCCATTGATTGGAACAATCGGCCAAAAGGCCAAGACCAGGGCCACTTGGGCGGTTAGCAGTGTAAAAATCAAAGTGTAGACAAGAACACGCCGGGAAATGTACTCTTCAAGCTCATATGACCAAAGTCCTACCAAATAAAGAGGAGTCACTATGACAATTACTCCGGCTACCAAAAGATAAAAAGGCAAATGAAGTGAAAAAAGGACATTGGTTAGAAAAAACGTAGCCACCAATGAAAATAGCAAACCGACTGCATGGGCAGCCCGCAAAAGCGCTATCGTCCTAATCGCCGCCACATTATAGATATTGGAAGTCAACATCAAAAGATAAACGGAAATACCAAACAAGAGCGCAAAAGGCAGCCTCGTCAACCAACGCACCGGCAGCAAAAAGTAAAAAAGCGAGGCTCCAGCTACAAAGTACGCAGGCAAAAGAAGAAGCAAAAAATATTTAATTCCAGAAAGTTCGCCCCAAAGAGAAAAAACGGCCAGGAAAATTGTTGCCAAAGTTAAAACACCAATTGTCTGATACCTCAGACCCTCACCGACGGTCTGAGTTGTAATTAAAATCACTATCAAGAAAAAAGACATCAAGACAAACTTTTGTCTTTTGGTGATTTCGTAAGCTGTAACCTTCCTATAAAACTTTTGGAGACTTTCAA
>CAZBJS010000007.1:10084-14111 GCA_964492295.1 uncultured Gammaproteobacteria bacterium | reverse complement strand
GCTGCGTCGTCCAAATACCCATTGATCGGCTTTTTTAATTTTCTTTTCCCCAAATACTTCATCACCGATTTTTGAATTTGTTTTTTATCTGCCCTTCCGGACCCGGTTAAAATACTTTTAACATGCAGTCCCTGATACTCAAATACAGGTATCCTATAGCCTG
Source organism: uncultured Gammaproteobacteria bacterium (assembly GCA_964492295.1). GTDB lineage: Bacteria > Patescibacteriota > Microgenomatia > Curtissbacterales > GWA2-41-24 > CAZBJS01. The sequence goes on along the minus strand of CAZBJS010000007.1, from coordinate 13,948 downwards.
CGGCTGCTGAGAGGACTACTCCCCTTGCCTGACCAACGCTCATAGCAGTTCTGGAGTTTGCCCCAAAGAATAATTGTTCGACAATAACACAATCTGGTTTGTGCTGTTTTAACAATCTCTTAATATCTTTTTGAATACTATATAACCTCAGAGGCATTTCCTTATCTTTGGAGGTAACAATACAGCCATAATCTATTAGATCTATCCCAAATCCGACATCCGAATTCCGATGTCTGATTACCCCATAACCAGTAGTAGCTGTCCCCGGATCGATACCTAAAATTACCATGAGCTTAAAAAATTCCTAATTTCTAATATCAGCAGGTTAATTAGAAATTAGTAATTAGGTTAATTAGGTCAATTTATTTTCTCGGTCTTGGCCCGTCGTATTCAATGTCAGATTCCACTAGTTTTCTAAACGGTTTTTCGCGAAGCGCTTCCTCAACTACATGGGCAACCAAACCAGGAGTTCTCGCTATAATAAAAAAGCCCTTCCCTACTTTCGGATTAAAACCCATCTCCAATAAAAGCGCAGCAAAAATTCCGTCAATGTTCAGGGGCAATTTTTTGCTTTGTCCTGAGCTTGCCGAAGGAACACCCCCTGAAAGTTGTTCTTCAACATCAACGGCAAACTTAACGTACTTACCCCAGAATCCTAATTTTTTGGCCAAAGTCAAAAGCTTTTGGGTCCTTGGATCAACTATATAAAGCCTATGGCCGAAGCCAGCAATGCGCGAGCCCTTCTTTTCAAAGTCCTCAATAAGTTTTTTGGCAACACCTCCTGGCGGACAATATTTTTTGAAGTTTTCCATCGCCGCCTCAATCGCTCCTCCGTGGTACTCACCAAACGCCAGGATCCCTGCTGCCACAGCCGCCTGCACCGGACTACCGCCCGAATAAACATTGCGCGCGGCAACAACAGAAGGCGGCTCAAGTCCATGATCTATGGCAATTGTCAACATCGCCTCAAAAAGCTTTTCGCTGTTTTTGTCAGGCATTTCACCCTTGAGAATTAAATAGACAATTTTAGCAAACGAAGTTTCTCCGGCTAGATTAATCAAATCATAGCCATAAACGTAGGGCTTGCCGTTAACGTGGGTGGTTATTGAGGTTCTGTATGGCTTGGGCATTTATCCTAGTATAGCTGATTGAGACTGCGGCTCGCCAGCAAAACGCCGTATAAAGCCCTCCAGCGGTTGATAGCAAACTAAATAATCTCCGATCGGTTTTTCTTTTTGGTAGCTAGCTGTCAACTTATAACCATTATTAATTCTATCGATCTCGTCTTTGGGCAACTCACTTGGATCGACGACCAAAGATTTAAATCCGAAGAGCCCAGCAGCATGGACTAGCCGTTCATGAGTAATTCCCAGAATATAACGTGGAACTAAACGACATTCTTGAAGGTAACTGGCCACTTGCCTGAACGAATCTCTGAAAGCGAGGAGGATCTCTCTTTTAGTATCCCTTTTAACTTTATCCTCAAGGTGCATCACCAAACACCAGTCCTCTTCTTTCAAATCCAGCACTTCCCTAACCCTTGGAGGCACATAGTCCCCTGCTCTCATCGAGAGAATAGTCAAAACGCCCAATTCCCGAGCCCTCCCATTTTCGGATACTACCGCAGACTCAATCATATTTAAATCACTTTCCTAATTTCGGCAGGAATATCCTCAAAATTCTCAACTACTCTAACACCCGAATCTTGCAAAATTTTTATTTTCTCAGCCATCGTTGCTTCCAATCCAACAATTGCTCCAGCATGACCAAGGCTAGTGTCTTTTGGCAACTTCTCCGCAAACTTGCCTGCCAAGAAAACAATTAATGGTTTCGTAAATTCCCCCTCCTCTATTAGTTTAGCAGCTTCAATTTCCGCACTGCCACCCACTTCACCAAAAGCAATAACAACCTTAGTCTGGTCATCTCGCTCGAATTCCACCAAAAGATCAAAAAAGCTTGTCCCAACAATCAAATCGCCACCAATGCCCACCACTGTTGACTGGCCAAATCCAGAATTGGTGACCAGCGCTGCCAACTCTGAGCACATTCCGCCTGATTTGGAAATAATACCTACTGGTCCTTTGGAAAAAATTGTATCTGGATTAGGACCGCCGATTGACCCAATTTTCCCCTCACCCGGTGAAATCACTCCCACCGAAGCCGGCCCCAAAACTCTGACTCCTTTTTTAAAAGCAGCCGAAATAACCCGGGCTGCATCAAAAATTGGCATTTTCTCCACAAAAATATGCACTAAAGGCCTCTCTCCGCCTCGCAAGGCGAGGCCTTGCGAGGCTAAAGCCGTGATTGATTCCATTGCTGCATCATAGGATAGAAGCGGTGGCACATAGACCATTGCCACATCCACCAATCCAACAGTACCAATGGCCTCCTCTACCGTATTAAAAACCGGCACCGTATCTACAACTTGACCGCCTTTTCCCGGTGTCACTCCGGCTACCACTTTCGTTTCGTAGTCCAAAAGTTCGCTGGTCACTTGTACGCCTGAGCGGCCGGTAATCCCCTGTATTAGAACTCTTGTTGATTTATCAACTAGTATCGCCATGCTATTAAACTCAAAACTTAGATGTCAAAGCTAAAAACCATAATTGATAGCTTTAAAGTTCCCAGATTTAAGATTTGGTTTTAACATTTTAGTTTTTCGCTTTTAGTTGTTTTTTATGTTCCTCTGACAACCTCACCATTTCCGCGCATGCTACCGATATCGGAGTTTCCGGGCCAAAAAGGCGGATATCAAAACCTTCCTCGCGGGCAAACTTCTCAAGCATCTTGTAGGCCTCTTTTTGTTTTGGCCCGCCGCGGCGGATAACAATCGGATAAGCAGGTCTTGGTTTAATCTGCGCCAAACCTTTGGCAAAACCGCTCAAAGTCCCATAAATATCAGTGAAGTTGGCAACCGCACCGGCAACCAGGCAACCGGCAAGCCCTTGGCGAGAAAGCGTAATTTTGGTTAATTTTTCAACTTTCGCAGCTGGCGGATTACCTGAATATTCGGTGTAGTTTGCCGGTTTGCCGCCAGCTGCCACCACCGAATCCATTACTAGAAGAGAGGCACCGCCGCCAGAGGCCAAAATGGCAATGTCACCGTCAAGCTCGATAAATGTCGAGCCTGCACTGCCCCGATAATCCTCCTGGTCTATTTGCTTGGCGGCAAGTTCTCGTTCCGTGGGAATAGCCGAAATCGCCCCTTTTGGCAAAACATCCAAGTCGCGATGGCGGACAAGACCAGAGTCGTCCAAAATTATTTTGGCATCAACAGCAACTAACTCACCCGCTACCTTCGCCAATGGATTAATCTCAACCAACCGGCAGTCCCAGCGCCAGAAGGCATCCCACATGCACATAATCGCTTCGGCAAAATTGCCAGGTTCTTTTGGGAGGATCTTGGCGAGGTCTTTTTCGAAAGGACCATTAAACGGGACGATGTCAACTCGCTTGATTGCCTCTGGATCTTTCTGTTTGACCTCTTCAATGTCAACACCACCCTCTTCGCAAAACATTAAAAAAGCAGTTCGCCTGGTCGTATCGTAAGTAATTGAGGCATAATATTCTTTTTCAATTTCGACTTTTTCAGAAAGAACTATAAATCGAACCTCCTCGCCGTCAAATTGATTTCCGAACATTTCACGGCAGAAGGTAAATAGTTGCTTTTCTTTTGTGCAGATTTTTATTCCTCCACGGCTTCCGCGGCCGCCGGCAAGAACTTGGACTTTGGCAACAATCGGAAATTTGAGGCGCTTGCGGGCCTGTCTAACCTCATCCAAATTTTCGCAGACTACAAAAAAGGGGCTTTTGACCCCAACACGTGAGAGGACTCGATGTCCTTCAAATTCATAAAGCTTCATA
>CAZBJS010000007.1:5068-9984 GCA_964492295.1 uncultured Gammaproteobacteria bacterium | reverse complement strand
CTTTTCTGCCTTTTCAACTTTTCGCGAAGTCGGGCAACTAGCCTGTCGATTGTCCAATCAGAAACACCCAATTCCTCCGACTCGGGCCAGACAGTTTCGATAATTTTTTCCCGCTCACAGATTTTGTCCAACTCCTCTTTTAGGAGATTAAAAAGCAGATTTTCCTTTTTCGTCAGCTCAACAGCCTCTTCTCCTTCATTTTTATGATCAAGGTAATTCTCAAAAAGCGGGCTAAAAATATTTGGGCCATCTTTATTATCAATCACCAACCCCGTATCCCAAAGATATTTCGCTTCTTTCTTTTGGGCTGCCCCAACTGTATTACCTTGGTGAACTTTCAGAAGAACCGCTTGCTCATGACCTTTTAAACTTTCCCAAATTTCCTCGGACTGCAGTCTTATCCTCTCGTCCGAAAGAACCACCTCGCCCAAATCATTGACTTGGACATTTTTTTCGCCCTTTTGCATCAATATGAGTATCGAAAGGTGCAAATACTGTACATGCCCGCCGGAGACTTCAATGAGTTTCTTTTCAATGTTTCCTTTAACTCGAAGCCGGTAGCGTTTCTTAAAGGTGTCAAAGATTGTTTTCGTATCACCAAACCCAGCTGGCTTCAAAAAGTGGATGTTGGAAAAAACATGCAAAAAATTTCGGTCAAGAGGTTCCTTGGAAATTTCGTCAATTGTTCTAAAGCTTGTAAAAACATAGGAAAGTTTTTGACTGCAAGAATCGATTAGACTTTCAAGGATTGAAAAAATTTGGTTGTCCAAAATCTCAGCAATTCTGTCAAATCTGATAAAGAAAATTGTCGGTAGAATTCCATGTTTTGTGACTTTAGCCAACGCTCCTCTCAAGTATTCAAGAGTTAAAAAAAGATCCTGTGACTGAATTGCCGAAAGAAAAAGGGCCGAAACTTCGCGCTTTAATTTTGGCTCGACCGGAAACTTTTCAACGCTGTCTGCGAGTCTTTTAAAACTCAAAATCCAAAACGGGAATACTTCCCTCTCAACAAGATCATTAAGATCAACTGCCACAAAAAGATGAAAATTCTCTCGCTCGATATATTTTTGAACAACACCCTTCCTATATAAAAAGAACCTTAAAAAATCAGAGATCCCGACTCTTTTTGCACCAATAAGTTCCACAGAGTGTCGCAATTTCAAATGTTCTCCAAGTTTTTGGGCGTCTTGGCGGCGGAAAGACAACGGGTACTTGGTCTCAATTATTGAATCGGCCATAGATAAATATCATAAAGGCCCGAAACTCCAAGAAGCAAGTTTTGCCTGCACATCGAAGCTTTAGCGCAGTTGTGTCAGTTTTTTGTCCGATAAAGGTCAAGCAAAAAACTCACAGGTTTTGTATCCTGTGCTGACATGGCAAGTCCTGACAGACCTCAAGTTAAAGGATTATTTGGCAAATTTTTCTCGCGTCAGCGGGAAGTTGAGTCATCCGGCCCAGTGGCTATTTCCGACAGTCAAGAAGCACTGTTAATCCATAAGCCGCTTCATCAACGCGCCAAGGGCAGGACAGAAAAACGGTTTAATGGTACCAGAAAAATCATCATCATCGACCAGTACGGCGAACTCCTCTGAGTCTATCGGGCCAAATCTTCAGGAATATCAAAGTTAGCCCAAACTTTTTGAACTTCGTCGAGGCCCTCTAATTTCTCCATTAGCGAAAGAACTTTTTTGGCCGTCTCGCTATCTGCTACTGAAACAGTGGTTGAGGGTTTTTTGGCAAGTTCTGCTGATTGAACAGACAGACCTTTTTCAATCAGTGAATTTTTAATTTTCTCCAGCTCCTCAGCTTTTGTATAAATCTCGACGTGTTGACCTGAATCAACAACATCTTCTGCTCCGCTATCTGCTGCCGCCTCAAAAATTTCATCATATGTTTTGCCGTCTTTGGCAACAACTACCAAACCTTCGTCGGCAAACATCCAGGAAACTGCGCCAGGAGTTGCAAAGGAGCCGCCGGCGCGCTCAAGAACTCCTTTTATTTCGGAGCTGGTGCGGTTACGGTTATCGGTAGTTGCCTCAACAATTACTGCCACTTTACCAGGACCGTAACCCTCATAAACAACCGACTCAAGCTGTCCCGACCCTGAGCCTGTCGAAGGGCCCAAACCCCGGTCAATCGCCCTTTGGATATTTTCCTTGGGCATGTTGGCTGCGCGGGCTTGGTCTATCGCCAGTCTTAACTTAAAATTGGAAGATGGATCTCCTCCACCACCCTCACGAACGGCAATCGTTATCACGTTGGCAAGTTTGGTAAATACCTGCCCACGTTTAACATCCGCCACCCCCTTCTGCCTTTTTATAGTTGACCATTTCGAATGCCCCGACATATTGGAGAAATTATATCACTCGGGTCACCAAAAATTACAATAAATTCTTGATAAAATTTGTCATTGAACAACATGAGTACTCAATTTATTCAAAATTGTCGCAAAATTTTCACCTATTGACTAGTCTTTATAGGTAATTTAACGTAGTTTCGTCATCATATTTCATGGACGAGGGCTTACAGAATTCCAAAAATATTGATCTTTTGGCTCAAGAAGCTATTGAAGCCGCAATTTCTCTAAACTGGGAAAAGGCTGCCAAGATAAACAAAAAGATCCTTGATCTTTCTGAGAAAGACGTTGAAGCCCTCAATCGTCTTGCACGAGCCCGGTTTTGCCTTGGAAATAAAGAAGGGGCCGAAAAAACCTACAAAAAGGTCTTAGGAATTGACCCCTACAATATTATTGCCCGCAAGAATCTGGATAAACTTACAAGATCAAACGGCAATCCTGTCGGCCCCAACGGCACTAATGGCCCCAAAGACCAAAACGGCAAAACCAGCCCGAATCTTGCCAATTTATTTATTTTTGAGCCGGGCAAAACGAAACTTGTCAATCTTTTGAACTTAGCTCCACCGGCGATTTTGGCCTCATTAAACTGCGGCGATCAAGTTCTTATTAACCCCAAAAATCACAGCGTGACTATTTCCAGTCTAAACAAAGTCTACCTGGGAGCTCTTCCTGACGATTTGGCTCATCGCCTTATTGCATTCATCGCCGGGGGCAACAAATATGACTGCTATGTCAAGAATGCCAATCTAAAGAGCTTAACCGTCTTTATAAGGGAAATCACCCGATCTGCAAAGTTTGCCAGTCAGCCTTCTTTCCAGTACAAATTCGTCCATCGGGACGAACAGGAAATGGCCTTTTATTAAACGGGGTCCGTATTATTTCTCATTATTTTGAGTCATTTTCCTCAATGAAATTTCCCCCGAAAGTCCGCCCTTGGAGTTAACTTGTATTTCTGGCTTGTTTCTCCAAAGCTCTTGGGTGTCGCCGGCTGCCGTATTTTGAGTCTCCGTCGTCTCCCCCACATCGACCTTGCCAACCCCAGGCTCCTCCCAAAAAAACGGCTTTCGAGGCTGTGGGGCACTGATTTGGGGGGATTGACCAGTTTCCCCCACGGGTGGAATCGTCTGATCGCCGAAATCACCAGCTGCCGCTTTTGGTAAGGAAACTGCCGAGTCTGAAGTCATCTCTTGCCCCTCTCTTGATTTTGCCGATTCGCTCTCATTATCGGTCGAAATCGCCTTTTGTTCACGAATCAGCGAAATCAGGGCTAGAACGAAGGAAACAACCAGAATGATAATCGCCAGGACTATAAAAATCATTGAAAATAGCGGAGCGCGAAATCACGACCGATAACCACCAGAATTTTTTCGTCATTAACCTCGCCCGAACCGCTGGCCTCCCCATTGACTTGGGGAGAACGACGCGGGCCAACTATATCACAGTCAAAAATATTTGCCAAATAACGCGCTTGGTAACTCTTCTGGTTTTTGGAAAAAATTTTGGTTTCTTGCTGGAAATCACCCACAGAACCAACTGCCACCACATTGAAACCAACAACTGAGGCAAACTCTGCCGCCAGATTTCCTGCCTGGGCAACGCCAGAGGCATTTTGGATCTCAACACCGGAACCCTCCTCAAGAAGTTTTTTGCTTTCCAAATACGCCGATATTTTAAGATGCAAAGCTGCATCGTCCACCCCCAAAACTTTCTGGTTGTTGGAAAGGACAATGTTTTCAACAAAATCCCCAAAATCAATGATTTCTAGCTTTTCTATACTAAGACTTTTTAGCTGCCACCATAATTTAAACATATCAACTTGAGTAATATTTGAACTCTGAAGATTCGAGAAGTTATTTTTGTTAAAAATTTTAATAGGAGTCACCGGCGATGCAAAATTTTTAAATAAATTCTCGACGCTTGCCCGCTCAACATTAACTTTACCTTTAAAGAAAAGGAAGCTTTCAACTTTTGCACCCAGCGCCAGTGACAAGACTCTGGCCGCTTCATTGCCATCCCCCAGTTCTAGAATATCGGAAAAGCGAGTCAGTGTTTCTTCGGGATTTCCGGTTGCAAAATAGGCATTTTCCGAAAGTTTAAAGACAGCGAGTCTCTTGGGATCTTTTTGAAAAACCAAAACAGAAGGTGGAGATGTGTTTAGAGTGGAAATAAAAGAAGATTGACTATCCCATTGGCTTTCTCCAAAATATCTCCTCAGGGAAAAAGTCCTGATAATCCCATTGGCAGTCGCAAAAAGAAGAACTATAACGATAAATGCAGCCAAAAAATTCTTCCACCTTTTTTTTGCTTCACGTCTTCTCCAAGCTTGTCCGAAGGCAAGTCGATGGGCCGGATAACCAGTCATAAATAGTTCCGACTTAGCTTGCCCAACTTATCCTCCGAAGCTTTATGCGAAGGAGGGTTACTTCCCTTTTTTGCCGAGGATTTCAACACGAGGAACAGGCGCAGATTTTTTAATCTTTGCTGCTTTTTTCTCCAGAACCTCTTTTTTGGGTTTTTTCCTGTCACCTTTATAATATCCGCCAAAAAGACCCATCTAAAT
>CAZBJS010000007.1:0-4968 GCA_964492295.1 uncultured Gammaproteobacteria bacterium | reverse complement strand
ACCCATCTAAATCACCTCTAATTTTATTTTACAGATGACAGGTCAAATGAACAAGAAACGGGGTTTTTAAAACACTTTCCGCCTCAGAAGATCCTCGAAGTTTTTGCTCTTGGCTTTCTTGATTTTTCCAAGATCTTCCCAGTGTTCTTCTAAAACCCTGGCAACGTGGTCACCGCCCACAGTCTCTGGCACGACCACATAATCTGCCCCCTGCTCGTACATTTTGACTGCATCATGAATCCAGTAGGCCGCAGCCACAATCGGGCCCCGGTAGTTTTTGCTTTTGGCGAATTTAATAAGATGATAGGTGTCGCCAAAATCCGGATCTGTAATAATCAGAAGCTTGGCTCGCGAAAGCTCCAATTCCTCTAAAACCTCAGGATCGGAAATATCGCCAAAAACCGTATTGTAACCACTTGCCGTCAAAATTTTGATAATCTCCGGATTAAAATCAACAACTAAAAAAGTTTCTCCTCGATGTCTCCTTTTTAAAAATTCCAGGATATCCCACCCCATCTGCTCTGCCCCAACCAAGATAATGTGATTGTTAAGCGATTCACGGTTGAGGACATACGGGTCACGCGCACGCTCCGGGAAAAACCGGCCCAGTGGTCGCTCGACAAATCTGTAAATTTTGTCGCCATAAAGGATCATATAAGAAGAAAGGGTAATCGTCACAATACCGACTGCGCTAACCAGTGCCACGTGGCTTGCATTCAGGTGACCAAGTGCCTGCCCTACTGCTGCCAAAACCAATGAAAATTCCGAAATCTGAGCAACAGTGATTGAGGCCAAAAACGAAGTTCGATTGCGAAATTTAAGGCTAAACATGATTGCCAAAACAATTAGCGGATTCCCAATTAAGATAAATAGTGAAAGGATAACAACATGAGACACCAAAATGCTTGATGCCCCAACCGACATTGAAGCCCCCAGCAAAATAAAAAAGATCACGATGAAAAAATCGCGCAGAGGTTTGACTCTTGCCGAAATTTGCAGTCTATAAGGCGAAGAGGCAATTGAAAGTCCTGCCAAGAAAGCACCGATAGCTACCGAAAAGCCCATTTTGGCGGCAATCGCCGACAGCAAAAATGCCCAAGCAATCCCCGAAACAAACAACAATTCCGTTGACTGAGAAGTTTGTTTGAAAAGATACTTCAAGACATATTTGGAGGCAAGATAGGCAACTGCTATTAAAATTGCCCCTTTTATAAAAATCAGGACAAAATCACCAGCTTCTGGTACTTGATTTGCGCCAAACCCAGAAAGGACCATCAGTGCCAAAATAGCCACAAAATCCTGCACGAGCAAAAAGCCAACAGCGACTTTCCCGTAGAGCGAATTAAGATCGTGTTTTTCGGCAAGCAACTTGACGATAATCACTGTTGAGGAAAAGGTCAAAGCGACTGCCATGTAAAGGGAAACTACCGGCGAAAATCCAAGGGTACTGGTGATTACAAAACCAACTATCGCCGTAAACAGAATCTGGCCTATTCCCGTGTAAAAAGCTGCTTTTCCAACGTATTTGAAATCCTCAAGCTTCAGTTCGATGCCCACCAAAAAAAGTAAGAAGGCAATTCCTAAGTTGGAGAGCAACTCCAAAAACGTCTGGTCGGCGGTCTTGAAGACTCCAAAAATCGAGATGATAATCCCGGTAAAAATATAGGCTAAGATCAGGGGCTGGCGCAGAATCCTGGCAACAATTCCCAAAACAGTAGCCAATGCCAAAACTGAAGCCAGCTCTAAAAATAAAATCGGCATGGGCAGAATTTACGCTAAAAGCTGAACGACTAAAGACTAAAGCAAATAGAGCATTAGTCGTTGGACCTTAGTCATTAAGCTATCTCTTCTAGATTCAGAATGGCATTTTTAAGATCATTTGGCAAGTCGGAAGTAAACTTAATCGGTTTTTTAGTCACTGGATGGACAATTTCCAAAGCGCAAGCATGAAGGAAAAGCCGTGGGCACCAGGCAAGATCAAATTTTAGAAGTTTTTTGGGAGCGTACATCTGATCCGAAACAACCGGATGACCAATGCTTTGAAGATGAACCCGCACTTGATGGGTTCTGCCGGTTTTGGGATAAATTTTCAGAACTGTATATTCTTGAGCATGATTTTTTAAGTAGTTGATCTGTGATTTTGTAAACTTGTATCGATGTATCGATAGATTAAAACAATCATTTGTCATCGTATACTTTTGCTCGACAGTAAACTGGGTAACAGATTCCCGTCCATCTTTGACTAGTCCAAACTTCCCAAACTTTCCTACTCGACCAATTTCCCCAGTGATCGATCCCTTGTCATCTTTTACGTGGCCATGAACCAGCGCCAAGTATGCTTTTTGAACTGTTCTTGCCTTAAACTGAGCCTGAAGGTTCTCAAATGCTCTCTGGGTCTTGGCAACTAAAAGAAGGCCTGAGGTTTCCCGATCAAGCCGGTGAACAATGCCAGCTCTGTCGCCTATTCCCAAATCATTTCCTAAATTAAAATAATCGGAAAGCCAATCCTGAAGCGTCTCTTCTCTGATCGTTTCGGAGCGATTAACAACTAAGCCTGCGGGTTTATCAACAACCAAAATATCTTGATCCTCATATATAATCTGCAACTTCATCGCTCTTTTTTGGCAAGATTCCCAACCAGAGAAAAAATTAACAATAAAACCCCCATCGTAATTGCGCTATCTGCGATGTTGAAACTTGGCCAAAAACCGATTGAAATAAAATCACGCACGCAGCCAAGAAAAATCCGGTCAAGAAGATTGGACACTCCCCCACCAATAATCAAAATCAGGGACATGGCTGTTAATCGATCCTTCTCCCCTGAAAGAAAGTACACAAGAAAGAGCAGTACGGCAAGAGGCGCAACAGAATTGAAAATCCCTCCCGAGAAAATTCCAAAGATGATGCCCTTGTTGCAAGAAGTTGTCAGGAGGAAAGATGCGAAAAGCTTTGAGACTTGATCAAAAAGAACTAATAGGATAATTACCGGCAAAATCCAGAGTAACAAACCGCGGCGGCCGTTACTTCTTGGCTTCAATCTCGCGCTCACATTTTAAGCAATAGACTGCCTGAGGTTTCGCCCCAAGCCTTTTTGGATCAATTGATTTTTTACATCTCTCGCAAATTCCGTAAGTTCCTTTTTTCATTTTTGTCAGGGCCGATTCGATCTCTTTCAAATCGTGCTTCAGCTGTTCCTCCAAGACCGCTATCTGTTCATGACTGAAAAGTTGGGCAGCGTCGGTACCGGGCTCCATAATGATCGCCCTGTCTTCCGTCGAAAATGGATCCTCCCTTCGCAGCCTTTTGATTTTGGCGGCGATCGCATCCCGCTGATTCTCAATTTTTGTTCTGATTTTTTTGAGGTCAATCATCTTAATCTCCTAAAACCGAGGGCATGGATGAAGCTTCTCATTCCCTCAATGATTTCCCGAAAGATTACGGCGGCTACAAGATAAATTACCCTAACGACAAAATATGGCAAAAGAATAATGTATCTTGCAACTTCATCAGCTTCCCGGACGGTTGTCAAAATTCTTCTGGTCTTAAACAAAGCCAAAAGTAATAAAGCAAAGAAACCGCGAATATCGTCTTTCGGGTTTCTTCCAGCCAGAATATACCATGAGACACTCCCAAAACACAAAAGAGAGGTACCCCTGATAAGTTGGTAAGGCAAAACCCCAACTATTTTCACTGGGTTGCCACCAAAGCCAAAGAGGAAAAGATCAAGAAGGCCAATAGAAACCAGATAAAAGCAGGCAAAAAAACCTACGTGTCTTTTTTTGGCCTCCAGTCTTTTTAAGCCCCAAAATATCAGAAAATATCCTAAAAAATAATATAAATACAGTCTCTCACTTGAAGAGACCACCCGCCCCAGCATCACCAAACTTTGAGCAAAAACAAGAGGAGCGCAGATCAAATCGAACACTTGCCAGAGACCTACTTTCTTACCTTTTAGAAAAATGGCCATTGAGACTATCGCCCCCACGACTGCTCCATAAAAATCAAGCCCTCCCCAAACATTGAAAAAGACTAGTCTTTGAACAGACCAGGCGAACCTCTCATAGTGAATTGCAAATTCAAAGATTCTGCCTGTTACCAATCCGCCCAAAGTTGCCACAACAATAACGTCAAATAAAAAGTCAGAGTCGATAAGTTCGTGTCTTCCGGCTCGCCAGAAGAGAAATAGCCCCAAAAAGATTGCCAATATCCAAAAAATCGGATAAATTGGCAAGGACAAGCTAATCGTCGGAAATACTATGGGAAACATCTAACGGATTTTAACTTTACCGAATTATATCAGCAAGCCGTTCTTGGCTACAAGACTTCGACGATGAGTCTTCGGGTGGCGGCTGATATAACAGATGTGCTAGAATGAAATTTGCCGAACCAGAGTAATCTGGCTTTTTTAGGCCCGCAGCTTTTAATGACTGCAACAGCCCATGCTCTAATTGGCGCCTCAATCGCCGCCAAGATAACCAATCCCTACTTAGGAATACCTCTTGCCATCATTTCGCATTTTGTAGCGGATCTAATTCCCCATTGGGATGCAGGCACAAACCATCGGGAAAAATCGATTACCAGACTCCAAGTCGAGGCGACAATTGACGTTCTCATTGGTTTTGTCTTAGCCTTCTTAATCTTCCGAACTATCGTTGACCCTGTCTATCTCTTTGTTATGATCATTTCTGCTCAGCTTCCAGACTGGCTTGAAGCACCGTCCTTCATGTTCGGTTTCAAAGTTCCGCCCTTTTCCTGGCTTGATTGGCTTGGCCACAAACTGCAAAGCCGTTTAGCATTTCCATGGGGGCTAGTTACGCAAATAGTAGTAGTGGGCCTTCTTCTTCTTGTAACAGTTAACTTTGCCGAGGTCAGCGAAGGCTTAGCTGCGTTAATCCCTTCATCTTGACCCAAATTTTATTTTGCCCTCTCGACGTACTGGCCGCTTCTGGTATCGACGCGTATGACTTC
>CAZBJS010000006.1:0-18883 GCA_964492295.1 uncultured Gammaproteobacteria bacterium | reverse complement strand
CTGTTCCTATAACCGTTGAAGTGGACATTGCAGCCATGGGTTTGCCTTCTTTTACCATTGTCGGGTTGCCGGACAAAGCAGTAGAGGAATCAAAAGAGAGAGTCCGTGCTGCTCTCAAAAACTCAGGAGCCGATTTTCCAGCAAGAAGGATCACTGTCAACCTTGCTCCAGCCGATCTTCCCAAAGAAGGCCCCGCCTACGATCTGCCGATTGCTCTGGGAATTCTCATCGCCTCCGAACAATTACCCCAAACGGATCTTAAGGACAGTGTTTTTCTTGGAGAACTATCATTAGACGGATCGCTGCGCAGAATTTGGGGAATTTTGCCATGCGCCATTATGGCAAAAGAGCAGAAATTCAAAAATTTCTTTGTTCCCAAAGAGAATGTAGATGAAGCGTCAATAGTCGATAAACTTAATGTATTTCCGATTTCTTCACTTCGCGAACTTTTTGACCATTTTGGGGAAAAGAAAAAGATTCAACCGACAAGACACAAAAAACAAGCATTTGTGGCAATTTCTGATAGTGAATACGACTTTGAGAACGTCCGCGGCCAAGAGTCAGCCAAAAGAGCGCTCGAAATTGCCGCGGCAGGCGGTCACAATCTTTTAATGAAAGGCCCACCCGGTGCTGGTAAAACCCTAATGGCCAGGTCTTTTGCGACAATTTTGCCAAAGCTTACTTTTGAAGAAAGTCTGGAAGTTATTAAAATTTATTCAGTAGCAAACTTACTAAGACAAGACACGCCGATAATTCTTTCTCGTCCCTTTCGCAGTCCTCACCACACAACCAGCCATATTGGCTTAATCGGTGGAGGCAATGTTCCCAGACCGGGTGAAATTTCACTGGCCCACAGAGGCGTTTTATTCTTAGATGAATTCCCAGAGTTTCCCAGGCATGTTTTGGAGGCTCTGCGCCAGCCAATGGAAGATGGGTCGATTGTGGTCTCTCGAGCGGCAGGTTCCGTCCGTTTCCCGTCAAGATTTACATTGGTTGCCGCTGCCAATCCCTGCCCGTGCGGCTTTTTTGGCGATGAGACCAGAAACTGTACTTGCTCACCAGGTGCTATTACCCGTTACCAAAAAAGAATTTCAGGACCAATTCTGGACAGAATCGACATGCACATATCAGTCCCAGCTGTTAAAGTCGGGAAATTGACTCAGCAGTATAAAGTAGAGTCTTCAGTTACTATTCAAAAAAGGGCCCAGACTGCCCGCGATATTCAACTTAAAAGATTTAAGGGATTAAAAATTACCTCAAACGCCGAGATGAATAACAAGCAACTGAAGCAATTTTGTAACCTCGACGATCAATCCATACTTCTCCTCAAACAGGCAATCTCCAAACTCAATCTTTCTGCCCGAGCCTTTCACAGGGTAATTAAAATAGCTCGCACGATAGCTGATTTGGAAGGATCTGAAAAGATTAAATCGAATCACGTAGCAGAGGCACTTCAATATAGACCGACAACAGATAATTAAAGTGCCTCAAGACCCTGAGTATAATCGAAGGACCGCCGAAGCCCTGCAATATAGGCCCCAGGTAGAATCTTGATTTTGCCTCAATATAATAGAAGTAACTGAAAAAGAGTCTCCGATACATATATAATTTATTTATTACCAATGAACTGGTATCAAAAGTCAGTAAAGTTCGTTCTTGAAGATTTAGACGTAAACTACATTGAAGGTTTATCAAGTCCGCAAGCGGAAGATAGATTGAAAACTACTGGTCCTAATATTTTAGCCTCGAGGAAGAAGAAAACCATATTTAGCATTTTTCTTAAACAGTTCAGAAGCCCCTTAATTTATATCCTTATCTTTGCAGCTATTTTAGTTATTCTTCTTGGCCAAAAAACTGATGCGTTGGTAATTATTACTCTTATAACCTTCAATGCGATTATTGGAACTGTTCAGGAGGGAAAATCCAGGAATTCTTTGGAAAGATTGAAAAGTTTGACAAGACATAAGGCCCTAGTCAGGCGTGATGGTCAAGAGAGCTTGATTCCCTCCGAAGAAGTTGTTCCGGGCGATATTTTAATTCTCCATGAGGGTGATAGAGTGGCAGCTGACGGGCGTGTCATTAAATCGGAAAGCCTAACGGTTGACGAGGCAATTTTGACAGGAGAAGCCTATACAGTTGCTAAGACGCCGGATGTAATTGGCAAGGAAAATTTGGTCATTGGTGATCAGAGAAACATGGTATTTTCAGGTACCAGTGTTTCTTCTGGCTACGGCGAAGCAGTAGTTGTTGCAACAGGACTTAATTCAGAACTTGGGAAGATTTCAAAGGATCTTTTGGAAACTTCCAGTGTGTCACTGCCGCTTGAAAAAAAGGTCGTAAAACTTAGCCATCTTATTGCAATTTCCGTTGGAATAATTGCAGGACTAGTCTTCGTAGTTGGTCTTTTAAGAGGCATACCAACCCGGGAAATTTTTGGAGCGGTTGTTGGTCTTTCGGTCTCGATTATCCCCGAGGGGCTTCCTGTCGTTGTCACCATTGTTTTGGCCAAGGGCGTCTGGCGAATGGCTAGGGCAAAAGCAATTGTGAGGCAGATGGCAGCTGTTGAAGCCATGGGGACGGCGGACGTTTTACTAGTAGATAAGACCGGAACTATCACTACTGGCAATATGCTCATTAAACAAGTCTTTCTTGACGGAAACCAATTTACTGTAGAGGGTGCCGGTTATATGCCAGAAGGTAATATTAAAAGAGGAAAGTCATCAAGTGTAGAAAAGCTGAAAACTCTCTTAAAATTAGCCTACCTTTCCTTAAAGGCTGATGTTGTTAAAGAAAAAGAGGGTGACTGGAGACCAATAGGTGACCCGACCGAGGCCGCCATTGCGGTACTCTGTCGAAAAGCTGGATTGTCCAAAGTTAAGCTTTCTCAAGAGTACAAAACTATTCAAGCGAAGCCCTTTGATGCAAAAAAAAGATACATAGAGGCAACTTTTTCCAAAGGAAGAGAAAATTGGGAGGTATTTGTCGGGGCACCTGATTTTTTAAGTAAAGATTTAAAGATAGACCACAACTTGTCAGGAGAGTATCGCAAACTTACGAGCGAAGGATTAAGAGTGGTAGGAGTTGCCGTCTACGGGCCAAAAGAAAGGCAGCTTTTTGGATATGCACTTTTAACCATTGATGAGGAGATAAGGCCGAATGTTGGTGAGTCGATAAATGAAGCTAAAAAGGCAGGCTTTCAAGTAGCCGTGATGACTGGTGATTTTCCGACAACCGCCAAATCTATCGCCAAACAAGTCGGCATCTTCAACCAAAATGACCAGATTCTTACCGGCGAGGACATCGGGAAAATGTCTGAAGATAAACTTGCAGACCAGATAAGTAACGTCACCGTCTTTGCCAGAATCACACCTTTTCATAAACTTAAAGTCGTCAACGCCTTTAAAAAAATGGGTCACGTGGTGGCCATGACAGGTGACGGAGTTAACGATGGCCCAGCTCTTCAAGCAGCCAACCTTGGAATTGGACTTGGCTCTGGAACGCAAGTCGCCAAAGACGCTTCAGATATTGTCCTCGTTGACAATAATTTTTCTACCATCACTGGGGCAATTGCAGAAGGAAGGGGTATTTATTTGACTCTTAAAAAAGTTATTCTCTACCTTCTCTCGACGAGCTTTGGAGAAGTTTTGGTAATCTCTTTTGCAATTCTTGCAGGTCTTCCTTTACCACTAGTTGCTGTTCAAATTATTTGGCTGAACTTTGTAACGGACGGTTTTTTGGATATTTCACTTGCTCAAGATCCACCCGAAGATAATCTTTTGTTTGAGAAAATTAAGAGCAGAAACTTGGTTGATGGCTTTATGGTTCAGAGAATTTTACTAATGGGTTCGACAATGCTTATTGCCGTTTTGCCTCTGTTTTATTTTTACCAAAGGCATTTTGATTTAACTTATGCCAGAAGTATGGCTCTTTTAATTCTTTCTATAACTCAGTGGTTTAATGCCTTAAATGTCCGCTCCAAGAAAAAATCTGTTTTTGCGACTTCGGTAACTAACAATTGGTATCTTCTTGCAGCTTTGGCAATTGTAGCCATTCTGCAGTATGGTGCAATTCAAACGAACTTTGGGAACAAGCTTTTGCATACTACCGACCTGAAACTTGAACATTGGCTACTAGCCTTTCTGGTTAGCCTTTTGATAATTTTTGTTGAAGAGGTTAGAAAACTCTTTGTAAGAACTAAATGATCGATTGATCGGGGGGAAGTTTTGTTAAAATGTTGGTATGAAAAAAATTGTAATAATATTGTTTGCTGGTTTTTTTGCAGCAGTCGTCATTCTTTCAACAATTGCAGTAATTGTAAGCTTTACCGTTGTTAAGCCGACAACCGACACCATCAATCGCAAAGTCGCCCAAAAGTTTGCCGGAATAGTCAGCATTCCTCCGCCACTTCCTCCTCAAACTCGTAATTTTTACGAAACTATTTATTTTTGGGAGATGGAAACACCTCAGCAAGAGGTGGTCGGTGTGCGCTTTAGGCACTCAACTGGCTTTGACGGGGAGCTAAATGAAATGGAGGCAACACTCGAGCTTCCCGAAAATGGTGACCCCAGCGTTTTCAATAAGGTTTTGCCGGCAGTTGTGGCCGACAGCCAGTCGCTCCTGGCGGCGCTTGATCCCAAGAAGGCCAATTTTGGCCCGAATCCGCAGGCAGGTTATAGCACTTTTAGACTTGCGATCAAGCCCGAGACGGGGCAAACAATACAAATTACTTGGAATTTTGAAAAGGAATTTCTGACCGGAGACGCGAAACAAAATTACCAAAAGCTATCCAAATTTCCTCTGGCGATACTCAAAATTCTCTATCTTATCCAAAAGACAACTCTAGACGTGATGGGAAGTTAGGCTTAGGAGAAAAACCCCAACAACCATCTTCCAATATCTTGGGGTTTTTCAATGGTTCTTACCAAAACATTCTCTTTCAACTTGCAATTATGATATACAAGTCATTTAGCCACCAATTTTGAACATTGTGGTGCCGCAAACTGGGCACTTACCCTTCATTGCTGGCTTCCCATTCTTCATGGTAACTTTCTGTGCGTTGGGATCATCACGCTTTGCGCGACACTTTACGCAGTACATCTGGGCCATTTAACTATCACCTCCTTCAGGCAGCGAATTTCAAAAATTGTCAAGTTCCCCTTGAGGCTGTTTAGCCTCAATTAGCTTAAACCATAGCACAGCCAATACGCTCGCGTCAAGCCTGGACAAAGCTAAGTCTTTTTAGGCTAACCCCGTCAAATTAGGGAATTTGAAGTATGCTCAAGAGGCCGAATTTGAGACTAATTTGTCCGATAACGACCAGAGCGGCAAAAAGAATGATTCTTACGAGGTCATTCTTCACATACTGATAATTTGCTTCTATCGCCCCTGAGACAGCAGCCTCTTTCTTGGTTGTTATTCCTTCAACCTTTTGGCTTGTCTTGTGATAGTTTATCAGGCCGCCTTCCAAAAAGGTGAATCTTCTCTGGGCTGCTTTGATTTTTTGTCTCTTGGTTTTAAATGGCATGTTCCCGTTATGGTTCTCCCGAATTATATATTATCACGTATTTCCAATAAGCGACTGCCACCTTAAGGATTGACAATTTAAAGTTATGCGTGGTAAAAGAAGGGGTACTAAATTTATCCAATATCTTTGGAGTTAAAAGAGATTATCAATGGAGTGGCAAAAGTTTTTGGCCACGGATTATTTCCTAATACTAATTAGCGCTTGGCTTGCACTTTTAAGTTTTTATTTGCTAAAGACTATTGGTCACTATCGACGCATAACCAAAGGGGCACAAGGCCGAAACATTGAGCAGATCCTGGAGAGACTGCTTGTTCTTCAAAATTCCGATTCGAAGAAGGTTGTCCAGATCGCCCAAGAAATAAAAAAACTCGAGGAAGTCCAGAAAGAGAACTTTCAAAAATACGCTCTTGTTCGCTTCAATCCTTTTGAAGATACCGGTGGGGACCAAAGTTTTGTAGTTGCTCTTTTAGATGGGGCAAATAACGGATTTATCATTTCCTCCCTGCATTCAAGGGAGGGAACACGAGTTTATGCCAAACCCGTCAAATCTGGTAAGCCGACAATGTACCAATTTTCTAAGGAGGAAAAAGAGGTAGTTGAAAAAGCCTGCCAGCCCGTTCGGCAGGCGGGTCTGCCGACAGGCAAGACTGCCCGCCAAGTTTGACCGAGTCTGACTCGGTCTGACGTGGCTAAAAATTTAAGTTGACAAATAAAAAGAAAATACTATTTGTTATCGGCGGAGCCCTGCTTTTATACGGTGCTTCACTTGGGGTATCTTACATGATTTTTAATACTGTTTTGAAAAAGCCGATAAGTATTACTACTCCTTTTGGGAACCTTGTCGATATCACTTCTGACTCCGACGAAGGGGTCAGGGACAAACCCTGTCCTCTCAACGGGGCCCTTTACACCCAAAAAAGAGAAGAGCAGTGGCGCCAAAGAAGGCCGCTTGGAGTGATGGTTGAAAATCACCTAGATGCCAGACCTCCTTTGGGTCTTTCCCGTGCCGATGTCATTTATGAAGCTGTTGCCGAGGGTGGAATTACTCGGTTTTTAGCCCTTTATCTTTGCCAGGATGCCGGTGACATTGCTCCCGTAAGAAGCGCCCGGACTTATTTTTTGGATTGGCTCTCGGAGTATGATGCAGCCTATGCCCACGTTGGTGGATCCAATACGCCAGGCCCTGCAAACGCTCTTGGCCAGATCAGAGATTATGGAATTTTGGATATGGATCAGTTTGGTTTAGGATTCCCAACTTATTGGCGCGGTACCGACAAGCTTGCTCCTCACAATGTCCACTCGACAACCAAAAAACTCTGGGAAGCGGCCGCCAAAAAAGGATTTGGCCCGGAAAGTGAAGACGGTGTTGCCTGGGACAAGGATTTCAGGCAGTGGAAGTTCAAAGACGAGGCATCCCTTGAAGCCCGCGGAGACCAAAAAGTGGCTGTTGTGCCATTTTGGGAGCAGGCTCCCGACTACACAGTTACCTGGAAGTACGACAAAAACTCCAATTCTTATTTGAGGCATCACGGAGATGTTGCCCAAATTGATCCGATAACCAAAGAGCAAATGAGCGCCAAAGTTGTAATTGTCCAGTTTCAGACGGAAAGGCAGGCCAATGACGGTTATCCCGACGGCCATTTACTCTATGGCACGCGCGGCCTCGGCAACGCCCTCATTTTCCAAGACGGCAAAGTCACCGGCGGCAAATGGCAAAAGAAAGACAGAACTTCAAGGACGGTATTTACCGATGAAAAAGGCAAAGAGGTCGAATTCAATCGGGGATTGGTCTGGATCCAAACCATCCCCGTCGGCAATGAGGTAGAGTATTAAACCACCTCTTTTACAAAATCCTGCCCGCCAGAAATGTTAATTGATATTTTAATATCAAAAGTTCGAGTCAAAATTTTAGAACTTTTTTTGGGTGGCCCAACAGCTTCTTACCACGTTAGAGAAATCGTCCGGAGAGTTGGTGAAGAAATCAATGCCGTCAGGCGTGAGCTTGCCAGGCTTGAGAAAACCGGTTTGCTTTCAAGCGAATGGCGGGCCAATCGGAGATTTTACTTTGTCAGGCGCGACTATATCTATTTTTCCGAATTCCTTTCGATCGTCAACAAGGGCATTGGACTGGGCGGTGCGATCATCAAAAATCGATCCAAGCTTGGCAAAATTAAATATGCGATGCTTTCAAGCTCCTTCGTGCACGGCAAACCCTATACCCAAAATGACATTGATCTTTTCGTGGTCGGCACAATCGTTCTGCCCGAACTTGGTAGCATTATCCGTGAGGATGAGGCAAAACGTAATCGGGAGATTAATTTTACGCCAATGACCGAGGAAGAATTTAATTTCAGAAAAAGCCGCCGCGATCCTTTTGTGATGAGTATTCTTTCCAAACCTCGCGTTATGCTCATCGGCGACGAGGAAGAAATGGTTAAACTTTGACTGCCCAGATGTTCAAAAATCCCAGACGCCTCCTTTTTTTAATCATTGCCCTGACTCTTCTTGTCGGATACATTGACCTGCCTAAACTCAAAATTTTCGGCCGAGAGATTTCTCACCCTAAAATCCAAACAAAATTCATAAGGCGTGATTTGGAACCGAAATTAGGCCTTGATCTTGCCGGTGGGGTGCAACTGACTATGTCCGCTGACATGTCTCAAATTGAGGAAAGAGATCGTGACAATGCGCTAGAAGCAGCCAAGGATGTCGTTGAAAATAGAATCAATTCGTTAGGCGTTGCCGAACCAGTTGTCCAAACTACCAAAACCCAAAATCAATATCGCTTAATTGTCGAAATTCCTGGAGTTTCCGATATTGATCAAGCAGTTTCGACTGTGCGCCAAACGGCGCATCTGGAGTTTAGATCCCTAAGAGCCGATGCCCCACTAGAGGCAACTCTGGCAGCGCTACCAGAGTTTTACGAAAGCACCAATCTTACCGGTAAAGAGTTAAAGCGCGCCCAGGCCCAGCCTTCGCAAGATCCCCAAAATCCAGGCTACGTAGTATCTTTGGAATTTAACGATGAAGGCGCCAAAAAATTTGAAGAAATAACCAGAAATAATCTTGGAAAACCGGTCGCTATTTTTCTGGATGACCAGCTAATTTCCGCACCGACTGTTCAGGCAATTATTGCAGACGGCAATGCCCAGATTACCGGCAAGTTTACGTCAAGCGAGGCTAGACAATTGGCAATCCAACTCAATGCCGGTGCGCTACCTGTTCCTTTCAAGATTGAAAGTCAGACAAGACTTGGTCCAACCATCGGCGCCGACTCCATTCAAAAAAGCATTTTTGCAACGGCAGTCGGCCTTGTCTCAATTGCTTTCTTTATGCTTGCCCATTACCGCCTTCTTGGGCTTTTCGCGGTTTTGGCGCTTGCCGTCTACACGCTGATTGCTTTTGCCATTTTCAAAATAATTCCCGTTACCCTGACTCTTGCGGGAATTGCCGGTTTTGTTCTTTCAATCGGTATGGCCGTTGATGCCAACATCCTCATTTTTGAAAGAATCAAAGAAGAAATCCGCTGGGGCAAACCGAAACATGAAGCGCTTTTTGTCGGCTTTGACCGGGCCTGGTCCTCGATCCGCGACTCCAACGTTTCCTCACTCATTACCACGGCTATTCTTTTCAATTTTGGCACAGGTAGTATTCGTGGTTTTGCGCTCACCTTGGCAATCGGTATCTTGGTTTCAATGTTCTCGGCAATTACCGTTTCGAAAACCCTGATTCGCATTTTCTGGGTTCGCAAGATATGAACTTGATTAAATACCGAAACTGGTTTTTTGTCTTTTCGCTTTTGGTGATTATCCCGGGCCTCTTTGCCATTTTTTCATGGAGGCTAAATCTGGGCATTGATTTTGCCGGCGGTACTCTTTGGGAAATAAGATTTGAAGAAAGACAAGAAATTAGCTCCCGCCAAATCCAGGATTTTTTGACCAAAGAAGGTGCCCAAATTTCTTCTGTTTCTCAAACCTCCCCAAACTCAACTTTAGTCCGCTTGCACATTTCCGATGAACAAACAATCAACCAACTGAAAGAAAAGTTCGCCTCAAATTTTGGCAAAACAGCTGATTTGCGCTTGGAAACAGTCGGCCCGATTATTTCTCGCGAGCTCACTCAAAAAGCGTTATTGGCTGTGGCCATCTCCATTCTGGGAATTGTTGCCTACGTCACCTGGGCTTTTCGAGGTGTCCCCAAACCGACATCGTCTTTGGCCTTCGGAGTCTGCACCATCTTTGCACTTGGCCATGACGTAATTGTCGTTGTGGGCATTTTTGCAATTTTAGGCCATTTTTTGGCAATAGAAGTTGATTCACTTTTTATCACTGCGCTTTTGACGGTAATCGGCTTTTCTGTTCACGATACCATTGTTGTCTTTGACCGAATCCGCGAAAACCTCAAAAAACACGGCGAATATCCGTTTGAAGAAGTAGTTAACCATTCGATTCTGCAGACCTTCGCAAGATCCTTAAATACTTCGCTGACTGTAGTTTTGGTCCTTCTTGCTCTTTATTTTTTTGGAGGCTCCTCAATCAAAACTTTCATCTTGGCGCTTTTAATTGGTATTATTTCCGGCACTTACTCTTCAATCTTTAATGCAGCGCCGCTTCTTGTCACCTGGCACAATTTAGCCAGAAGAAAAGGTTAAACACATTTCAATTATATCCAGCGCAATAGAAGCGTCTGCCAAGGGGACTTATCTTATTTTGAAATAAGAAGGCCTACAAAGTAGATCGTGCTTGCCACCAGAAAAGCAGGTAGGATCCAATCGAGAAAGTTTAGATAGGACTGTTTGCCGGTATAAATAAATTTCCACCAGATAAAATCCACCAGGAACAAACTTATCATCGCAATCGCCATCGTCACAAAGGGACTAAAGTGAGCAAAATATTTGTAATACAGCGCGAAAATTGGCGCCACCACCGCAATACTAATTAATTGGTTGGCGATTATGAACCAAATCCTGGGAATATCTTTAACAAGAATTAAAAGCACTAAAATTACCAACCATGAAATGAAGCTGAAAACAAAGATAATTAAAGCCGGCAATAAATTTTGGATCATAATAGTTGTACTTCTTAGTATAATAGATTGACACCTGATGCCCAAAATTGATCCGAAAAAACTTGAAGAGATAAAGAAAAAGCTATCAAGCGAGCAATACAATATTTGTTTTTTGAAAGGAACCGAACCTCCCTTTAGCGGCAAATATACCCGTCATAAAGAAAAAGGAACTTATATTTGCGCTGCTTGTAATAGGGAACTTTTTTCCTCAGATAACAAGTTCGACAGCGGCACCGGCTGGCCAAGCTTTGACAATGTTATCACCTCAGAAAATGTTGAGCTTGTAGATGATACGAGTTTAGGCATGAATCGAGTGGAGGCTCTTTGCAGAAATTGTGGAGCGCATCTGGGGCATCTCTTTGACGATGGCCCAACCGAGACTGGTAAAAGATATTGTATAAATTCCCTTGCGTTAGATTTTAAATCAAGAAAGTGATTTAGACTTTACTCTTGAGCTTTTTGAGCCGCTCAAGAAGATATTCCCTTTTATTTTTATTTTTATCCTCGGCCACTTCTTCAAAAAGGGCCGCCAGAACTTCTCCGACCTTAGGACTTGGTTTAAGGTTGAGAATTTTCATCACATCATGACCGTTAACTTTCAAATCGGCAACGGTGAATGGCTTTTTCATAACCTCTTTTAGTCTTTGTCTAAAAAGCTTTAGCCGCCAACCTTCGGGCTGTTGTAAACCTCCTCCAAGCCGGTCACCAACTCGCAAATCCATCATATCCTCAATATTTTCAACGCCGATATTTCTGATGAATCGACGCAGAGCGCTATCGGTTTGGTTTTCGTTAACGGTGAACTGATGATAACGGACAAGCCTGAAGAGTTTATCCCGATCACCTCTTGAAAGATTTAATCTTTTGGCAATCCCAAGCGCCATTCTTCCTCCAACGACCTCGTGATTATAAAAAGTGCGAATTCCTTCTTCTGTAACTTTAGCTACTTTTGCCTTACCGATGTCATGAAGGAGGGTAGCCAGACGAGTAATTGTGTCGCGCGAGGGGCAATGGGCAAGACTCATCACACAATGGGTGCCAACGTCATAAATATGGTGGCGCTTTGGGCTTTTCTGCTCGACACTAAAACAGACATCAAGCTCCGGCAGAAATATGGCCAAAAGTCCGGTTTCTCTTGCCAAAAAAATTCCCCGAGCTGCGTTTTGGGAGTCAATTATTTTGAGAAGCTCATCTCTAACTCTTTCGCCCGAGATGCCCTCAAGCAGACGGGCATTCTTTTTAATTGCAGCTAAAGTTTTTTTCTCAATCGCAAAGTCCAAAGTTGCTGCAAAACGGACAGCTCGCAGGAGCCTTAGGGCATCTTCGGCGAATCGCTCATTGGGATCTCCGACCGTTCTGACGATTTTATTTTTGAGATCTTTTTGACCATCAAACGGATCAACCAGGTCCAAGGATTTACCCTGCCGTCCTTGGCGAGCCTCGCCTTTGGCGGGAGCGTAGCGAAGGGCTTGTCCTGAGCGCAGTCGAAGGGCTATTGCGTTGATCGTAAAATCTCGACGGGCTAAATCCTCCTCTAGGGTTTGCGCCCAGACAATAACATCAGGATGGCGCCGGTCTGTGTATTTTTGCTCCATCCGATAAGTGGTAATCTCAAAAGTTTCGCTACCAACGACAATTCCAACTGTGCCGAAGCGATTGCTATAGAAAGACTTTGGAAAGATTTTCTGGATTTCTTGCGGTTTTGCATTGGTTGCAAAATCCCAGTCTTGGACTTTTTTGCCCATTAAAATATCGCGGACAGCCCCTCCGACGATGGCCGCTTCAAAGCCGGCTGAGGTCAAATCTTCCAGGATCTTTTTGGCCCCTGCTTCAATTTCCATACTAAACACTATCAGTATACCAGTAAAAAATATTTTTCCTGGTAAAATGGTTTTGTGGGCGAAAACGTCTGGAAGATTGCTTCGAGGGCTCCCAGCAAAAAGACAAAAAATTGGCTAACTTTACTTCTTGCCAAAAATAGGGGACTCAAAACCAAAAAACAAGTAGATGATTTTTTGAACCCTAAGATTGGAGAGATTTTTTCCGTTCGGCTGACGCAGACAAAAGGGGCGATCGATCGTATTGAGGAGGCAATTGGGAACAGCCAGAAAATTATTGTTTACTCCGATTATGACGCCGACGGCATCTGCGCTACAGCCATCGTCTGGGAAACGCTTTTCGATTTGGGAGCAGATGTTGCTCCGTATGTCCCTCATAGAATAAAGGAAGGATATGGACTTTCCAAAGAGACAATCTCCGAGCTTGCCAAAGGGGGTGTCAAGTTAATAATTACTGTCGACCATGGAGTCACCGCCAACGAGCAAATAGAACATGCCCAAGATTTAGGAATTGATGTCATTGTTACCGATCATCACACCTTGCCCAAAATTCCTCCCAAGCCGTATGCGCTTGTTCATACCACCGATCTGGCCGGAGCCGGTGTTGCCTGGAGATTTTGTTGGGATTTGGTCGGAAAACTTAATCCCTCTTGGCGCAACGAACTTCTGGAAAAACTTGAGCTTGCTGCCTTGGCCACTGTTGCTGATCTTGTTCCCTTAACAGGTGCCAATCGGGCGATTGTTAAATTGGGTCTTGAAAAACTCGCCAACACTCGTAGGCCCGGACTGAAAGCCTTAATTCGCCAATCTGGCATCAACGGCCAAATCGGCACCTGGGAAATTGGCCACATTTTGGCACCCAGAATCAATGCCATGGGTAGAATCGAACACGGTATGGATTCACTAAGGCTGCTTTGTACCAAAAACTCAAGTTCTGCCGAAAAACTGGCTGGGCTTCTGGGGCGCACCAACAGCAAAAGACAGGATCTAACTGCCCGTGCTTTGGCGCAGGCCCTGCAGATGCTCGACCCCGATCAGACGGTTGGAATCATCGCCCATGACTCGCTTCATGAGGGGGTTATTGGTTTGGTTGCCTCACGTTTGGTTGAAGTCCATCGTCGTCCGATGATTGTGATTGCCCGCGGCGAGCTTTACTCACGCGGTTCGGCAAGGTCAATCCCAGGCTTTAACATTGTCGAGGCAATCCGCAACTCAAGCGAATTCTTGGTAGATGGCGGTGGTCATCCGATGGCGGCCGGTTTTACGATTAAAACTCAATATATCGAGAAATTTGGCCAAAAAATTAACGAATATGCCCAAAAACGAGTCACCGATGAGCTCACTTCCCCCGTTATCAATATAGAGTGCGAATTAAAATTAGAGGATATTACTCCCGTGACCTTGGAGGCAATCGAACAATTTGAGCCGTGGGGTGTTGCCAACCCTCAGCCTATTTTTTCAACAAAAAACATGCTCGTTGAGGATATCCGCCCGGTTGGTCTTGATAATCAGCATCTGAAGCTTAGGCTTAGTGGATTTTCGGCAATTGGTTTTGGCATGAGAGAAAAAATGGCTCAGCTTCGCCCGGGATATTTGATTGATGTTGTCTATACTTTGGACGAGGACCGCTACAGTGGCCGCGGCCAGCTTCAGCTTAAAATAAAGGACATCGCCATTTCCAACTAGGCACATTCATATTGTCAACAACGCTAAGATTTGTGGGGTCAACCTCATTTAGTTTAGAATTGGATCAAAGCAAAAATTGATGGAGAAAGTTCAAATAATCGAAACTCTCAAAAAAATCGGCAAGAAGGCTAAAATTGTCGGCCGCGTCCAGACAATTCGTGACCATGGCAAAATTCTGTTTTTTGATGTGGCCGATGATTCGGCGACTGTTCAGGCGGTTACCAGAGAAAAACTTGATCTTTCGCCTTACGATGTTGTCGAGGCTGAAGGAGAGATTCGGGCAAGACCCAAAGAGCTGGTAAACTCGGATTTGGAAACCGGCAC
This sequence comes from uncultured Gammaproteobacteria bacterium, assembly GCA_964492295.1. Classification (GTDB taxonomy): domain Bacteria; phylum Patescibacteriota; class Microgenomatia; order Curtissbacterales; family GWA2-41-24; genus CAZBJS01. Next base: position 4,444 of record CAZBJS010000006.1, on the reverse strand, counting down.
TATTGAACTTGCGATCACCAAAGTCAAAATTGTCTCCAAAAGTGAAACGCCGCCAATTCCGCCCGAGGGCGACGGCTACGACATTGAGGAGAATCTGAGGTTAAAATATCGCTATTTGGACTTGAGGCGCGCGCGGCTTGCGAAAAATTTAAGACTGCGTCACAGAATAACAACCTTGGTGCGCGAATTTTTAAATAACGAGAGATTTGTCGAAATTGAAACCCCTTATCTTTCCAAAACCACGCCTGAGGGAGCCCGCGATTTTTTGGTGCCCTCGAGGCTAAATCGGGGCAAATTCTATGCTTTGGCGCAGGCTCCTCAACAGTACAAACAGCTTTTAATGATTGCCGGTTTTGAGAAATATTATCAAGTCGCTCGCGCTTTTCGAGATGAGGATCAGCGCTCCGACCGACAATTTGAGCATACCCAGATTGACATTGAAATGGCCAATGTTGTCCGCGAAGATGTGATCAAACTTGTCGAGAAAATGTTTATTTTTCTTGCCAGGGAGCTTGGCCGAAAAATTCTCAAGGAGCCTTTCCCAACTTTTGCCTACAAGGAAGCAATTGCCAAATTTAAAAAGGACAAATTTGACTTAAGAGGCAGCAAAAAAGATAATTCTCTGGCTTTTGCCTGGGTGGTTGATTTTCCACTTCTTGAGTATGTTGCCGAAGAAAAGCGCTATACTTTTTCGCACAATCCTTTCTCGGCCCCAAAAGAGGAATATATTGCCGACCTCCTGAGTTCAAAAAATCTAGACAAAATTGAATCTTGGCAGTACGATTTGGTTCTCAACGGTGAAGAACTGGGCAGCGGCAGCATCAGAATCACCGACCCGAAAGTTCAGCGGCAAGTTTTTAAAGTGATGGGATATCAAGACCAAAAAATTGAGGAGGACTTTGGACATCTACTGAAGGCCTACGAATACGGTGCTCCAAAACACGGCGGTATTGCCGTTGGCCTTGACAGGTTGTGCGCCGTACTTTGTGGCGAAAAAAGTATCAGGGAAGTAATTGCATTTCCTACCTCTGGTTCTGGCCAAACAGCAGTGATGGACGCACCTTCCTCTGTGGATCGGGAAGTCCTCAAAGAATTAGGATTAAAATCTGTCTAAGATTCCAATGCGACTGGCAGTGGTAATTATAATTGCGGTCTCGATGTTCGTGGTTTTAATGCGCCCCGGCAGTCTCCCAGTCAATGTTCCAGGGGTTTTGGTGGGGAATCGAGATTCTTCCGAGTTGCCCAAACTTTACCCATACCCCGTGCCTACTGAAACATTCAGGCCGCCAGAAACTGTTTCTGCCCGATCGGCAATCGTCATTGATGCCAAAACAGGCATTACCCTTTTTGAAAAAGACCCCGATGTTCGCCATCTGCCTGCTTCGACTACTAAATTGATGACGGCACTGGTGGCGCTGGAGCGATGCTCACCTGGCAATATTATTAATGTCACAGATGTTATTCAGGAAGGGACACTGATGGGGTTGTCGGCAGGTGACACCGTGACGGCGGAGACGCTTCTTTATGGCCTGCTTGTATCATCTGGCAATGATGCTGCTTATGTTTTGGCCTCTTCCTGCTCTGATTCGTCTGAGCACTTTGTCTCTTCAATGAACCAAAAAGCACGTGAGCTTGGTATGGCCAATACCCATTTTGAGAATCCAGCGGGACTGGACAGTCCCATGCAGTATTCGACGGCTCGCGATTTGGCCAAACTGGCCAAAGTTGCCGTTGCCAATCCCTTGATCTCAAAAATTGTGGGCACCAGGGGAATAGTTTTGACCGATGTTGCAGGCGTTAAAATTTATTACTTGGAAAATATCAACAAACTGCTTGGAGAAGTCGAAGGCTTGGAGGGTGTCAAGACCGGTCAGACTGAAGGGTCACTTGAGATTCTTTTGACCAAAACGACCAGAGCTGGCAACACTGTTATTGTGGCCGTTTTAGGGTCGCGCGATCGCTTCGGAGAATCAAAAAAATTGATCGAGTGGGCTTTTGCCAACCACCGGTGGCGTCAGCCTTAATTAGGGAAGTTTTAGCCAGCTGTCATCCACCGCTGGTACATAGGCAATTAAGCCATTGTCACTCTTGAAAACATAAACAGGCTGCAAATACCCAGAGGCTCCTGTGTCAAGATACCCCAGAACAACTTCCCTTATCGGGACCCGCACCCCTGAGGGCTCGCGATTTAGTGATCCCTTGCCACTTTTGAGCTGGGCAAATGCCCGGTCAAGTGGTTTTAGAGGATAAGTTGCAAACCGATACCGCTCGAGAACAACTCTGTCCACCTCGGCGGCAACTACGCTATTGGCGGATACGAAAATTTTGACTCTTGATTGACGATATCGCGGCGAAAACACCCCGACATTGTCGATGTCGTCCATTACAAAGTTTATCTGGACGATGTTGGTTCCAGAAAGTGCCGGCACTTCCACCAGTTGACCACCCTCGATGCGAAACTTGAGCGTTTGGGCTTTTTCTTTGGGGTACTCTTTTGAGTCGATGTCCATCTGATTTAAAAATTGGCTGGCTTGTTCAAGGGTATCTTCGATTGATATTGGCCTACTTTCCGCAATTTTCGGATCACCTCTGAAGTTGCTGTCTAGAGTAAAATTTCCGGTTATAATGTTGATCGTCAGGTTTCTGCCGGGTTCTTGCGGGTCCAAAAATTTGGCAACGTTGCCGGAAATTTCAATCGGCTCCTTGGAAAAGCCGATGTTGGCAACTTTGATTTTGGTTTGTTCAAGAGCCCCAAACGAAGCCTGCTCACTTTCAATGGTAAAAACCTTCGTCCTCTCCACAAGCCTTGGCAGCTCGCCAGTAATCGTCTCCAGTTGGAAATTGAGGTCACTTGAAGGCTTAACCCCTTCGGAAAGATCAAGAGGTGGGATTTTGCCAAAAGCCACTGTAGAAGGCGGCGGGGGAGGCGGAAAAATGGCGTTTTTGATTGTTTTGCCGAAGCGTATGGCCACAAAGATGATGACAACAACCCCTAAAGTAGTAACCAGAAAATTGATTGCTTTTCTTGAGAATATTGACGTTTGTGTTAAAGTGGCCATCAAAAGATTTGTATTTTTGTAAAAACTGCGCTAGTGTTACAATTTTACCATGAAAAAAGTTAAAGACCCTGAGCGGAGTCGAAGGGTTCGCGTTCGCTATGCTCCTTCACCAACCGGCATTCCTCACATCGGCAACACAAGAACCGCCCTTTTCAACTTTCTCTTTGCCAAAAACCAGAGAGGCGACTTCATTCTAAGAGTTGAGGATACCGACCGAAAAAGGTTCAGCCCCGAATCTGTCGAGATAATTGGGGAGAGCCTCAAGAGCCTTGGTCTGTCGTGGGATGAATACTTTCTTCAATCAAAAAGACTTGATATTTACCAAAAACACCTGTTCATTCTCCAATCTAAAAAATCGGTTTATCAAGAGCAAGGTGCTTGGCGTTTTAGGGTGCCCAAGGCTAAAAAAGTCAGCTGGCACGATGTTGTCCATGGGCAAGTTGAGTTTTCCTCAGACGTTATCGAGGACTTTGTCGTTCTCAAATCCGACGGTTTCCCGACATACCACCTGGCCTCGGTAGTTGACGATCACCAAATGAAGATTTCCCATGTCATCCGGGGCGATGAGTGGCTCTCCTCAACCCCCAAACATTTACTTCTCTATGAAGCTTTCTCATGGCAGTCGCCGACCTTTGTCCATATCCCGCCGATTTTGGGGCCAAACCGCAAGAAACTTTCTAAACGTGAAGGCGCCAGATCGGCTCTTGAATATATCGAAGAAGGCTATCTCCCTGAGGCCATTGTTAACTTTTTAGCCCTTTTGGGTTGGGCTCCGAAGGACGATCGTGAACTGTTTACGCTGGATGAGCTAATAGGGGAGTTTTCCCTGAAACGCCTCAACAAGAATAGCCCAATTTTCAATCCCGAAAAGCTCAACTGGTTTAACAATCAGTGGATTAAAAAATTAGACGATCTTGATTTAGCAAAAAGACTAGAGGAAAAGTTCCCCCAATACGACAAAACTAAGATCTTCCCACTTGCCCCTCTCGTTCGCCAAAGATTGAAAACCCTCTTGGAGTTTGAAACAATCGCCGGTTTCATTTTTGAGCCGCCAGCTGGCGGCAAGATCCCCAAGCCGCCGCTTTCCAAAACTGTCATCTTGCAAATATCGGCTTCCCTTGAGAGCAGCTCCGAGTGGACGGCAAAGGCGATCAGGGAATTAATCGAAAAAGTTGCCCAAGAATCCCGCGAGGACAGAGTCAAAACCATCGCTGCCGTCAGAAATATCACCTCAGGCCAAACAGTCACTCCGCCGCTTTTTGAATCTCTCGAAATCTTAGGGCAGGAGGAAACAGTCCGAAGGCTAAGGCAATATGTCGAAAAAGCAAAGTAGCGTTGTTGCCGTCTTTGCCCATCCGGATGATGAGGCCTTTGGTCCGGCAGGC
>CAZBJS010000005.1:0-21098 GCA_964492295.1 uncultured Gammaproteobacteria bacterium | reverse complement strand
CCCACCTGGCAATTTGGCAGGCTCGAGGAGAACTTGTTGGCGCAACCTATGAAGTCACACCGTGCCCATATACACAAGAAGAGCTAGCAGATCTTGAAGCAAACGGTAAAAGAGTCGGATATTTGCCAGCAGAGCTTGCAACACAGCAAACTCGCCACAAACTAGGCGAAATGTTCCCAAAAATGCAAAGCAACAGCGTCAAAGAAGGCAATTCCGTAACCAACGATGAAAATCCATCAGGCTGGTTTGACTATGAGTCAGCAATCGATGCTCCACACCTTGACACCAAAGAAGGTCAGCTCATGGACAGAATCAAAAAAGACGGTAGAACAATATTAAGTCTTAATCAGTATATAGTAGCTGGCCAGGACAGCAAACTTTTTACAGGTCAATATTTAGATGAAACTCGTACATGGGTTCGTCTCGGTTCCCGTGGCGGTGGTCGCGTTGTCGATGCGGTCTTTAGCGGGGGCGGCGACTTGAACGTCAGTTCGGGTCTGGGGGCTGACTTTCACAATCCGGGCTTGTGGGTGGGCGTTCCTCGGGAGTGAAAAAAGCTTAAACCTTTGGCACTTTGGACTTTTTGATTCTTTAAACTTTGTCCTTTTCAAAATTTTTTTCTTTTTATATACTTAACCTCGAGAGTAGGTTAATGAACCTTTGACCACGGTCACTGGTCACCGAAATCCTTTCAAAAACATAAATCTCCGGAGTCTCTCACTGCAAAAGGTAGTCATCGATCTTAAAAATCTATAGCATTTACTTAGCCTACGTGTTGTGTTAAAATCTGCGCTTAATTTGACTATTGCCAAAGCAATGCAAGTTTGATGTAATTGAGAAAGGATTTTTTATGGCTTTATCTCGTGCACAAAAACTAAAAGCTCTCAAAAATAAGCTCCGCGAGCTTGAAGAAGTCAAGCTGAAAGATGCTTTAGCCAAATATGGAGAAGCTTATCAAGAGTCAGGAGCTGCTTGGAATGAGAACGCGGCCTGGGAACTGGCCGATGAGGAAGTTTCCGTGCTTCGGGCAATGGTTTCCGAAATTAAAGCCGAAATTAGAAATCTGGAACACCCCCAACCTGCCGACACGCACCAACCAACTTCGGAAGGTAATCCAAGCTCAAAATAAAACCCGTTATGGCCCAAGAAAAGTCTAGACTTTATCCGCTTGATCGTATCCGCAACACCGGTATCATTGCCCACATTGACGCGGGAAAGACTACAACTACGGAGCGGGTCCTTTTCTACACAGGCAAAACTTACAAACTTGGCAACATTGACGAGGGAACAACCGTAACCGATTGGATGGCCCAAGAAAGAGAGAGGGGCATCACCATTGTTTCGGCAGCAGTGACTACTTTTTGGACACCTCAAAGTGGCCCATTTGCTGACGTTGAAACCAGAATTAACATTATTGACACTCCTGGCCATGTTGATTTTACCGCCGAGGTTGAAAGATCACTGAGAGTTCTTGATGGAGGCGTGACCGTTCTTGACGCCGAAGAAGGAGTTCAATCTCAATCCGAAACAGTCTGGCGCCAAGCTGATAAATATAAAGTTCCCAGAATCTGTTTCGTTAACAAAATGGACAAAGTTGGTGCCGATTTTTTTGCCACCGTTGGCTCAATTCGCCAGAAATTGGGTGCACCGGCCTATCCGTACAATCTTCCAATGGGTCGCGAAAATGAATTTCGGGGAGTTGTAGATCTCCTGACGCAAAAGGCCTATGTTTGGAGCGAGAAAGATGCCAAAATTGGCGGGACTAAGTTTGACAAAGAGCCAATTCCCCAGGAGATGAAAGCCGACGTCGAAAAATATCGCGGTGAGCTGATTGAGAAAATTGCCGAAGGCGATGACGAGCTTCTTGAAAAATATCTTGCTGGTCAGGAAATCGAAGTAAACGATCTCAAAGCGGCCCTGCGCAAGGCAGTTATTGGATACAAAATCGTGCCGGTTCTTGCCGGCTCGTCGCTCAGGAACAGGGGCGTCCAGCCGTTGCTTGACGCAGTCGTTGACTATTTGCCATCCCCTCAGGATATAGCTGAGGTTGAGGGCTTCAATCCCAAAACTGGTGAGCGCGAAATCCGCAAGCAGGAAACTGATGCTCCCTTTTGCGGCTTGGCTTTTAAAGTCCAGATTGATCCTCACGTTGGAAAATTGACTTATGTGAGGAATTATTCAGGCACATTGAAATCCGGCACTTCCGTTCTCAATGCTGCCCGTCACCAAAAAGAAAGAATCGGCCGAATTCTTCTGATGCATGCCAATACCCGCGAAGAAATTATAGAGAGCTATGCAGGTGAAATTATTGCCGTTGTCGGCCTCAAAAATACGATTACCGGAGATACTTTATGTGCCCAGGAAGCCCCGATTGTTTTGGAGTCAATTTCCTTTCCCGAACCGGTTATCTCCCTGGCGATTGAACCTGTCACCAAAGCTGATCAAGAAAAACTTGGATATGCCCTTGGCCGGCTAGCCGAGGAGGATCCGACTTTTAAGATCAAAAGTGACGTTGAAACAGGGCAGACAATCATTTCGGGGATGGGCGAATTGCATTTGGAAATTCTGGTCGATCGAATGAAGAGGGAATTTTCGGTGGATGCCAAAGTCGGCAGGCCACAAGTCGCCTATAAAGAGACTGTCAAAGAGCAAGCCGCCGGTGAAGGAAAATATATCCGTCAGTCTGGAGGCCGCGGTCAGTACGGCCATTGCTTCTTGCGGGTTGAACCTCTACCTCGCGGTGAAGGTTATTCATTTATTTCAGAAATCAAAGGTGGGGCAATTCCTTCGGAATTTATTCCCTCGATCCAAAAAGGAGTTCGCGAAAAAATGGATGCCGGGGTTTTAGCCGGCTACCCAATGGTTGATATGAAAGTGGTTGTCTACGATGGTACCTATCACGAAGTAGACTCTTCAGATATTGCTTTTAAAATTGCCGGTAGCCTCGCACTTGAGGAGGCTGCCAAAGCGGCAACCCTTGCGCTTCTGGAACCAATCATGAAAGTTGAAGTCACAATCCCTGAGGAATTTATGGGCGACGTCATCGGTGATTTATCTGCCAAGCGTGCCCAAATTTCCCGAAGCGAACATCGTGGCAGCAGCGTCATCATTACAGCACTAGTGCCTCTTTCAGAAATGTCAGGCTATGTTACAACTTTAAGGTCAATGACCCAAGGTAGAGGATCAGCCTACATGGAACCTTCTCATTACGAGGAAGTCCCCCAAAACATTGCAGATAAGATAGTAGCTAAAGCAAAGGGAGAAGCGAAGGAGAGTTAATCAAAGTCAAAAGACTCTTTTACCACTTGCATTTGCTTGTTCAGGTAGTATAAACTATCGAAACAATCATCCGAATGTGTCCTAATTAAAATACTCCGAATGGTTCCTAATATTTGGATAATTAGGATTATTTAAGCTCGGATGTATTCGTCCACCATGGCAGAAAAATTTGCTCGAACCAAACCGCATGTTAATATTGGTACCATTGGTCATGTTGACCACGGTAAAACCACGCTCACCAGTGCCATAACCAAAGTTCTTTCTAAAAAAGGTCTAGCTCAGGAAAAGACTTTTGAACAGATAGATAACGCTCCGGAGGAAAAACAGCGCGGTATCACCATCAACATTACTCACGTTGAGTATGAAACGGAAAAACGTCACTATGCCCACATCGACGCTCCCGGTCACGCCGACTACATCAAAAACATGATCACCGGCGCCGCCCAAATGGACGGCGCGATCTTGGTGGTTTCAGCGCCGGATGGTCCAATGCCTCAAACCAGAGAGCACGTTCTTTTGGCCCGTCAGGTCAATGTGCCGGCTGTCGTTGTCTATTTAAATAAAGTGGACATGGTTTCCGACCCAGAGCTTTTGGATCTGGTGGAGTTGGAAGTTCGCGAGCTTTTGGACAAATATGAATACGATGGTAAAGGCGCTGTCATCATTCGCGGATCTGCCAAGCGCGCTCTTGAGGGCGATGCGGAGGCAATTAAATCTATTGAGGAGTTAATGGCCGCAGTTGACGAGAAGATCCCAACGCCCCAGCGCGATCTTGATAAACCGTTTTTGATGCCGGTTGAGGACGTTTTTTCCATCAAGGGCAGAGGTACGGTTGTCACCGGTAGGGTCGAGCGTGGGGTAATTAAGGTCAATGAAGAGGTCGAAATCGTCGGTTTAAGATCTACAAAAAAAACTGTCGTTACTGGAGTTGAAATGTTTAGAAAAGAACTCGACCAAGGTCAGGCAGGCGACAACATCGGTGTTTTGCTTCGCGGTATTGAAAAAGACGATGTCGAGCGTGGCCAGGTTTTGGCCAAACCCGGCACGACTACTCCTCATACCGAATTTGAAGCAGAAGTTTATATTTTGACTAAAGAAGAGGGAGGTCGTCATACTCCATTCTTCACCGGCTACCGCCCTCAGTTTTATATTAGAACGACCGATGTGACTGGTGAGGCGACTTTGCCTAGCGGCACCGAAATGGTTATGCCCGGTGACAACATCAAGATGAAAGTTAAATTGATTTCCCCGGTTGCGCTGGAAGAAGGTCTTAGATTTGCAGTTAGAGAAGGCGGCCACACCGTCGGAGCCGGTGTGGTTTCCAAGGTTATCGCCTAAAAAAGCGATAATCCCCCCAAGGCTTGCCGAAGGGGGATTTTTTTTGATACAATTGGGAATCGCTTAAGGTCCAAAGTCTAACGACTAAAGGCAATTTGAGGATGGCCACTTGGGATATGGTGATATCAAACAACCGAATAAAATCGTCTACATTGGCTCCGTATCCTAAGTAGCTTCGCGAAATATTCTCAACTTCCCATTATCTTAGTTGTTAGCATTTGAATTATAGATAGCACTTTAATAAGCAGAGCTCGCGGGCTGCAGGCCTAAGCAAAAGACTATGCCGAAAGGAAGAATTCGAGTCAAGTTAAAAGCATACGACGCACGGGTTGCGGATAGCGCTTGTCGTGATATTATCAATACGGCCTTGGGAACCGGTGCCAAAATTTCCGGCCCTATACCCTTGCCGACTAAGATCAAAAAATTCATTGTTCTTACTAGTCCGCATACCGATAAAAACGCCCGCGAACAATTTGAAATGCGTATTCACAAAAGGCTCATTGACATCATTGAGCCGACGAATAAGACAATTGATTCTTTAACTCATTTAGACCTGCCGGCTGGAGTAGACATCGAGCTTAAGATGTAGGTATATCCTTAACGTGCCTACGTCATCAATTGTCTTGCGAGAGTTGCACTCACTATCAAAATCGTTGTTTTGATAGCAGTTCCACTCTCTAAAAACGATTGACTCGCTGACACATTTGGAGTTGACTGCGGGTGTGGACATTGAGCTGAAGATGTAATTGTTACATTGTTAAATTGCTAGATTGTTGAATTGTTAAATTTTTTCTATATAGCAATGTAGCAATATGACAATTTAGCAATTAATCAATTGAACTCTGGAGGTATAAACTAAAAACTTAATAACGATTGACCATTAACGATTAACAATTAACAATCGTTGTGGTGGGACACCTGAAGTCATCTAAGGAGTCCTGCCTTTTTGGCGATTTTGAGAGGTGATCTCGTGATTACAACAATTTTGGGTATAAAACAAAATATGTCGGCAAGATTCGATCAATTCGGTCGGCGCATACCAGTGACTGAGATACTGGCTTCGCCAAACGTGGTTTTGAAAGTTGAAAAAGATAAAGTACAGCTTGGTTTTGGGCAGAAGAAGAAAGTCAAAAAAACAGAGAATGCCTATATTGCCAAAGTTGGCTTTGCCCCAAGATTTATTAAAGAAGCCAAAGTCAAAGAATCACAATACTCACCAGGAGATAAAGTGGCTGTTTCCGTTTTCGAACCAGGGGATTTGGTCAAAGTTACCGGTATAACCCGCGGCCGGGGTTTTGCCGGTGTTGTCAAACGTTGGGGTTTTGCCGGTGGTCCCAAAACTCACGGGCAAAGTGATCGACACCGTGCGCCAGGTTCAATCGGCCAGACCACTACCCCAGGGCGAGTCTTCAGGGGTAAAAAAATGGCCGGCCATATGGGTGTTTCTCGACTGACGATTACCAATCTCGAGGTTGTGGAGGTAGAAGAAGCTCAAGGTAAATTGGTCGTTAAAGGCGCAGTGCCTGGAGCAAGAAATGGTTTGTTAGTTATCCAAAAAACGGGAAAGGCCAAGGGGTGGACGCCACCACCGGCGCCAAAGGAAAAGGAAGAAAAAGAGGCCAAACAACAGGAGAATGAGGATCAAAAGAAAGCGCAAGGAACCAAAAACGATCAACCAACCGAAAACAGAGAAACAATCAAGGAGGAAGAAAATGGCAACCAAAACTAAAATCAAGGAGAAAGTTACCCAAAAGAAAGGGCCAAAAAAACCCAAGGCTAAAGTTGGCAAAAAGGCCCAATCCAAAAAAGAGCCTAAAGCCAAGATTAAAAGTGCCAAAGCTGGTCTTTTGGTGCCAGTTTTTGACATCACGGGCAGAGCCCAGGGGACAATTAGTTTACCTGGGAAATTTTTCGGGGTAAAATCCAATAAGGCTCTTCTTGCTCAGGCACTCCGCGTTTATTTTGCCAATCAATCAGGGCATACTGCTTCAACCAAAACCCGAGCCGAAGTCAGAGGCGGTGGTGCCAAACCCTGGAAACAAAAGGGGACAGGCCGTGCCCGCGCCGGAACCCGTCGCTCGCCGCTTTGGGTTGGCGGTGGTGTAACTTTTGGTCCCAGGCCGACAAAAGCGAAACTTGCGCTTCCCAAAAAGATGAAGAGAAAAGCACTAATTGCTGCCCTCTCCCAAAAAAGATTGGACGGTGCAATTAAAATCATTTCCAACTTTGAGAAAATGCAACCAAAGACAAAAATAGCTGCAAACCTTCTTAAAAGATTGGCAATTTCCGGAAAAACCACTTTAGTTTTGGATGATAGAAAACCGAATGTTAAATTGGCAGTTAGAAATATCCCCAACACTTCCGTAGAAACATCCGACAACCTTAATGCCTATAAAGTCCTATCCAGTAAAAATTTACTTTTTTCCAAAGGGGCAATCGAAAAATTTAAGTCATAAAAGATGAAAGCGAATTGGTCACACATCATCAAAGGGGCTATCCTTTCCGAAAAGGCCTATAAGCTGATGGAAAAAGGCGTCTATACTTTTTTGGTTGATAGGCGTGCCACGAAAGCCCAGCTCGCCAATGCGATTGCCGACCAATTCGCAGTCAAAGTCAAAAAGATTAACGTTGCCACCTTCGCCCCCAAAAGAAAAAGGATTACGCAAACGAGGAAATTTACCAGAGTCGGCGGTGGCAGAAAGGCCATTGTCTTTCTTGAACCCGGGCAAAATATCCCCTTACTTTCGCCGAAAAAGGAAGGGTTAAAATCTAAAAAGTCAGACGAGAAAAAGAAAAATTTATCCAAAAAGGAGGAAGGTAAATGAGCTTAAGAGTTTATAAGGCTACGACGCCTGGACAACGATTTAAGTCGACCTTAACCTTTGGTGAGATCACCAAAACTAAACCTGAGCCGTCTTTGCTTGTGCCTTTGTCAAAAGTTTCCGGCAGGTCACGTGGCAAAGTGACAGTCAGAGGGCGCGGCGGAAGGCATAAGCGCAATCTGAGGGCTGTTGATTTCAAAAGAGACAAAAGAGATGTAACAGCGACTGTTGCTGCTATCGAATACGACCCAAATCGGACGGCCAACATCGCCCTTCTCCATTACGTGGACGGCGAAAAAAGGTACATTCTTGCTCCCCAGGGACTCAAGGTTGGGGATCAAGTAGTCGCCGGGGAAAAGATAGAAATAAAGCCTGGCAATGCTTTACCGCTTGGCAGGATGCCAATCGGTACTGTTGTCCATAACGTTGAGCTGATGCCTGGTCGCGGCGGCCAAATTGTCAGGAGTGCCGGGGTTGGAGCAATCGTTGCCGCCCGCGAGGGGGATTGGGTTCATCTCAAGCTTCCATCGAAGGAGATTAGAAAGGTTCACGCGTCGTGTCTTGCGACTGTTGGCCAAATAGGTAATCTTGACTGGAAAACGATCTCCATCGGCAAAGCCGGCCGGTCTCGCCATTTGGGAAGAAAACCACACGTCCGAGGGGTTGCCATGGATCCAGGATCTCATCCTCATGGCGGCGGTGAGGGACGCTCCGGTGTCGGCATGAACCCGAAGACGCCAACCGGTAAGCCGGCATTTAAAAAAACCAGAAAGAAAAACAAACCGTCCAGTAAATTCATTTTATCTAGGAGGAAATGAAATGGCCAGATCCGGTAAAAAGGGTCCGTATATTGACCAAAAGTTGCTAAAGAAAGTTCTTAATCAGAAGGCTTCCGACAAAAAGGAGCCTATCAAAACATGGGCAAGAGTAAGCCAAATTCCGCCGGAGTTTGTCAACCATACTTTTGCAGTTCACAATGGAAGGACCTTCATTAATGTTTTTGTTTCAGAGCAAATGGTTGGCCACAGACTTGGCGAATTTGCGCCGACACGGACTTTTCATGGCCACGGCAGGGTTACCGAGAAGTCAAAAGCAAAGAAGTAAGGTGACTAAGATGGAGGTTAGGGCTATTGCCAAAAATGTCAGAATATCACCGGAAAAAGTGAGGCTGGTGGTTGACAAGATTAAAAAAATGAGACCTCGGGAGGCAATTGAGGTTTTGGAGTTCTTGCCTCAAAAAGCAGCCAAGCCTCTCAAAAAAGTCATTGGCTCAGCCCTCGCCAACGCCAAAAATAATTTTGGCCTGGATGAACAAACACTTGCCTTTAGGGAGCTTGCGGCAACTAAAGGCTTAACCTTCAAGAGGTATAGGCCAGTTTCAAGAGGCAGGGCTCATCACATCTTGAAGCGAACAAGCCGAATCACAGTTGTACTTGAGGGAGAACAAAAAAAGCAGCAAGCGCCAAAATTAGAAGAAGGAGGAGCGTCAAAGGCGACTAAAGACAAACGACTAACGACTAAAGTCAAATAAATATTAAGCGTTAGTTGCCAGACATTAGTCATTGAGCGATAAATATGGGACAGAAAGTTAACCCGATTGGTTTCAGATTAGGAAACGTTTATACCTGGAGCTCTCGGTGGTTTGCTCAGGGTAAAACCTATGCTCACTATCTCCTTGAGGATAAAAAAATTCGTGAGTTTCTTATGGAGAAGCTCAAGATGGCAGGAGTTTCCAAAGTTGAAATTGAGAGGTCATTTGATAAAAGGACCGTTATCATTCATGTTTCACGGCCTGGCGTAGCCATTGGTCGTGGCGGTACCGGTATTGAGGAATTAAAGAGTGTCTTGATGAAAAAAATTAAAATTAGCGACCCTTCGAAGTTGGAAGTCAAATTCGAAGAGGTCAAATCTCCGGACTTAGATGCATATTTGGTCGCCAACGGCATTGCCGATCAATTAACCAAAAGAATTCCCTTCCGAAGGGTAATTACTTACGCTCTGGAGCGGGTTAGGCGATCTGGTGCCCAAGGTGCTCGTATTTCTTTATCCGGAAGGCTCGGAGGTAGGGAAATTGCCAGACGCGAAACTGTCCGTTACGGTTCAATTCCCCTGCATACACTTCGGGCTAACATCGATTTTGCCAAAATAGACGCCAAAGTTCCAAGATCAGGGATCGTTGGTGTTAAGGTCTGGGTATATAAGGGCGAAACTTAAATTTCGCCCTTGCGAGAACTTTACTTCTATTGAACTCGTTGTTTCAATAGAGTTCCGTTCTCTAAAGGAGAGACTTAAATGTTGGCACCAAAAAGAGCCAAGTATCGGAAACAATTTCGAGACAAGATGAAAGGGGTTGCCACCCGAAGGACCTCTCTGGCTTTTGGGTCGTTCGGTCTCAAAAGTCTAGGATTGGGATGGTTAACGGCTAGACAAATTGAGGCTGCCAGACGGGCCATGACCCATTACACCAAGCGGGGTGGGCGAATCTGGATAAGGATCTTTCCTGACAAGCCTGTAACAGCCAAACCGGCTGAAACGAGAATGGGTTCAGGCAAAGGTGACGTAGATCATTATGTGGCGCCGGTCAAGGCTGGAACGATTATTTTTGAAATCGGGGCAGTTGAGGATGATGTTGCCAGAGAAGCAATGAGATTGGCAGCCCATAAATTGCCCATTAAAACAAAAATAGTCTCAAGATGAAAAAGAAAGAATTGGATGAGACCAAAACAAAGAGTCTGTCAGAGTTGAAAAAACAACTAAAAGAACTTGAAAAGGAAAAGGTCAAGTCGCAACTTGAGTTGGCGATGGGCAAGCTCAAGAATGTCCACTTACCTGGGCAAAAAAAACGGGACATCGCCAAGCTCAGAACCATTATCAAGCTCAAGGAACTGGCCAGAGGCAGCACAGGGCAAAAGGAGGATGAAAATGCCGCAGGTTAAGGTGGGAACAGTTGTTTCAGACAAAATGCAAAAGACAGTGGTTGTCAAAGTGATTTCTAAAACCAGGCATCCGCTTTATAAAAAATTAATAACCAAAACTAAAAAGTTTAAAGCCCATGACCCGATTGGCGTCAAAGTCGGACAAAAAGTAAAAATTGTTGAGACTCGACCTGTCGCGGGAGGGGTTCATTTTAAAGTTTTGGAGGTTATCAGTTAATGCTAATTCGACATTCAAACTTAAATGTTGCTGACAATTCTGGTGCGAAAAGTCTAATGATTATCGCCCTTGGTAAGGGTTCAGGTAAAAGATTTGCCCGCTTGGGCGATGTGGTCACCTGTGTTGTCCGTGGGGCAATTCCCACCGGTCAAGTAAAAGATCATGAAATTGTTAAAGCGGTTATTGTCAGGACCAAGAAGGAAACTCGCCGAAAAGATGGTTCATATATCAGATTTTCAGACAATGCTGCTGTGGTCATTGACAATACCAAATCGCCCAGAGCTACCAGGATTTTTGGGCCTGTTGCCCAGGAGATAAAAAATCGAGGCTTTGCCAAAATTGCGTCGCTTGCCCAGGAGGTTGTCTAGAGATGTTCAAATTCAAAGTTGGTGACGAGGTACTTGTAACTTCCGGAAAAGACAAGGGTAAAAGGGGAAAGATTGAAAAGGTTTTGCCAAAACAAGACAGGCTTGTGGTCGCCGGCGTTAATCTTTACAAAAGACATAAAAAGGTTTCTCGCACAAGACCAGCGGGGATTTTTGAATTTACAAGACCCATTCCGACTGCCAATGTGGCCATTGTCTGTCCAAAATGTGCCAAGGCAACCAAGGTCGGTTTCGCACAAGAAGGCAAAACAAAAATTAGAATTTGCAGGAAATGCAGAGGAAGTATTAGCACTTGAGTCGACCCAGAAAGAGGCAACAGATGTCTAGCATATTGGACAAATATAAAAATGAGGTCGTTCCTAAAATAAAAGAAGAATTCGCCATTAAAAACGATTTGGCTGTTCCTGTCGTTGGGAAAATTACTTTAAATGCCAGTGCTACCGATGCCCTCGCCAACCATGATGTTTTAGAAAAAATTAAAGATCAATTAGCAGTAATTGCTGGCCAGCGCCCGAGGACAACACTTGCAAAGCGGGCCATTTCCAGCTTTAAGTTAAGGGCCAAAGATCCTATCGGAGCAATGGTTACCCTAAGAGGTAGGCGGGCATGGGATTTTTTGGAGAAATTTATCTCAACAGTTGTTCCAAAAATGCGAGACTTTCGGGGCGTCCCGCAGTCAAAGTTTGACAGATTTGGCAATTATTCTTTTGGGCTTTCCGAGCAGATTTTATTTCCCGAAATTGATTATGCAAAAATTGACAAAATTAGAGGACTGGTTGTTACCATAGTCATCAAAAATAGCAATCAGGAAAAATCAAAAAGATTCTTGGAGCTTTTGGGCTTACCTTTCAAAAAGGATTAAAAATGGCAAAAAAATCAAAAATTGCCAAAAATCAAAAAAATCAAAAATTTGCCGGAAGATATCGCAATCGCTGTCAACTTTGTGGTCGTCCCCGCGGATATCTTCGGAAATTTGGCATCTGTCGCTTGTGCTTTAGGGAACTTGTTCACCGGGGGGAGATTCCTGGCGTTAAAAAATCATCATGGTAACTAAAAATTTTAAATTTGAAATTTTAAATTTGAAATTTGCGACCGGAGGGAGCAACTTGTGGATCCGATAGCTGATATGCTTGTGGCGATCAAAAATGGCTATATGGCTAAAAAGCCTGAAGTTTTTGTGCCATATTCCAATTTTAAGTGGGGAATAATCAAGATTTTAGAGAAAGAAAAATTTGTCGACAATATAGGAAAAAACAATTCAAAAATTAAAATTAATCTTCTTTATGAAAATGGCCAACCGAAAGTGACTCAGATTAAAAGAGTTTCTAAGCTTGGTCTTAGAGTATATATCAAAAGCAAGAATATCAAAAAAATTAAAGGGGGCAGGGGCATTATGATTATTTCCACGCCAGGAGGTATTATGACTGACAAAGAAGCCAAAGCCAAAAACTTGGGCGGGGAAGTCATTTGTAAGGTATGGTAAATAGCAAAAATCAAAAGTTAAAAATTTTGATACTTACATTTAATCCAACTGAAAGGAGCAGATAGATGTCCAAGATTGGCAAACAACCCGTTTTGATTCCAGAAGGTGTGAAGATGGAGCTTTTTGATTCGCAGGTTAAAGTCTTGGGACCAAAAGGGGAACTTTCTTTCAAAATTCGTCCTGAAATCAAAGTTTTGGTCGAGGATGATCGGGTTAAGGTGATCAGAAAGAGCGAGACCAAGTTCGCCAAGTCGCTTCACGGTCTAACCAGAAGCATTATTGCCAACATGGTCAAGGGAGTAACCGCGGGTCACCAGAAAATACTGGAGATCGTCGGGGTCGGTTACCGGGCGAGCAAACAGGGCGACGATTTGGTTTTGAATGTAGGATATTCGCATCCTGTAATTATTCCAAAAGTTAACGGAGTTCAAATAGAGACAAAAGAGAATAAAGTCATTGTTGTCGGGGTGGACAAGGCATTAGTCGGAGAGGTTGCCGCCAGAATCAGAAGAGTTCGCCCCCCGGAGCCTTACAAAGGTAAAGGAATCAGATATCATGATGAGGTCATCAGGAGAAAAGCTGGCAAGGCAGTCAAGAGCGCAGGAGGTGCCATATGAGGGTCAAGAAGGTACAAAGAATCGTCAGACACAGGCGACTTCGCAAAAAGATTTCAGGCACCGGCAATGTCCCCAGACTCTCTGTCTTTCGATCTAACAAACATATTTATGCTCAACTCATAGATGATTCACAAATGAGGACAATGGTTGCTTTTTCCGATTCGAACTTGCCAAAGACTAAATCAAAAGTAGATACAAGGCTTTCGAAGATCGAGGAAGCTTATCAAGTCGGCATCAATCTTGCCAAAAGGGCATCGGCTCGAAAAATCAAGAAAGTCGTTTTTGATCGAGGGGGCCAAAGTTATCATGGACGAGTTAAAGCCCTCGCTGAAGGTGCCAGAAGTGGAGGTCTAATTTTTTAGCTCTCAAAAAATATGAGGCGAGCGTAAGCGAGAGCTAATATTTTCTAAAATGCAACAGACCAAAGGTTTAATTGAAGGCATTGGTGAATCCGAAGAGAGAGTCGTCCAGACTAATCGAGTTTCTAAAAAAACAAAAGGTGGCAACCGGATCAGCTTTTCGTCCTTAGTGGTTGTCGGTGACAAAAAAGGAAAAGTGGGGGTTGGTCTTGGTAAATCGAAAGATGTGGCGACAGCTATTCGAAAAGCAATTGCTTATGCCAAAAAACATTTGATTAATGTTCCAATAGTCGGGGGGACTATTCCTCATGACGTTTTAGTCAAACGAGGTGCAGCCAAAATTCTCCTTAAGCCGGCACCTGAAGGTTCGGGCGTAATTGCTGGAGGAGCAGTTAGGTCTGTTGTTGAAGCAGCCGGCATCAGGAACATTTCGAGCAAAATTCTTGGAACAAAAAACAAAGCTTCAAATGTCTATACAACACTTGAGGCTTTAAGGAGCTTGAAAAAATGAAGCTTAACAAACTTCCAAAAATTACGAGCAAAGCCGCAAAAAGAGTCGGCCGTGGTCAGGGCTCAGGCAAGGGTAAAACAGCGGGGCGTGGAACCAAAGGCCAAAATGCAAGGCACAGGCTGCCGATCACCCATCCTCACTATGAGGGCGGCCAGCGGTCTTTAATTAAGAGGCTGCCGTACAGACGGGGCAAGGGTAATCCGAAAATCTCCAAAAAGCCTCTGGTAGTTAATTTGGAGGCTCTTAATCTTTTGTCAGGGGGTCAAGAAGTTAATCTGGAAACATTAATAAAATATGGCATTATTGATGAAGCCGACGCCAAAGTGTACGGGGTGAAGATTTTAGGTGACGGTAAACTGGTTCACCCGCTGATTATTAAATTACCCACGTCAAAAAGCGCTGCGGCCAAAATCCAAAAGGCTGGGGGGAAGGTTGTCCTGTGAAATTCCTGGAGATTGCGACCAGAATATTCAAAATTAAAGATCTTCGGGGAAAAATTCTCTTCACTGCCGGTATTTTTCTGGTTTTTCGAATTTTTGCTTTTGTACCTGTTCCGGGAGTGGATCCTGGGTCCCTCAAGCGCCTTTTTGCCGAAAGTCAACTTCTTTCTCTTCTCAACATTTTTTCAGGCGGAACTTTAGCCAATTTTTCAGTTATGTCCTTGGGGCTCAATCCATACATCAATGCCAGCATTATCATGCAACTTCTGCAGCTTGTTTTCCCAAAACTTGAGGAGCTTGCTAAAGAGGGGGAGGCCGGAAGAGAAAAAATCAATCAATATACTCGTTATCTGACAGTTCCTCTAACTACAATCCAGGCCTTTGGTATGTACATTCTTCTTAAAAATTCTCAGTTGATTACCCAGGTTAGCCCATTGACTCTTCTTGGGTTGGTAATCTCAATGACCGCAGGCACGATTGTTTTGATGTGGCTTGGAGAGTTAATTTCCCAAAGAGGAATCGGTAATGGCATATCAATGGTCATTTTTGCAGGGATTGTCGGTAGGTTACCAATTGGTATTTTTCAGCAAGTTTCCGTTTTCGACCCCTCGCAATTTCGCAACATTTTAATTTTTGCAGTGATGGCAATTGTAGTGATTGTTTCGATTGTAGTCGTTACTGAAGCAAGGAGACCGATTCCAGTACACTATTCCAGACGGGCAATTTCAGGCACCACCCAAATTTCAAGTTATATTCCACTTAGGGTTAATCAGGCAGGTGTTATCCCAATCATTTTTGCAGTTTCCTTAATTCTTTTACCGACGACATTTGCCAGGTTTTTTGAAAGATCGCCGAATGTCACCATTGCCAACTTAGCCCAAGACATCCAGCGGGTTTTTAATCCTCAAGATATTCTCTATAACGTAGCTTATTTCTTACTGGTTGTTGTTTTTACCTACTTTTATACCTCTGTCGCCTTCAACACCAAACAACTTTCGGAAATGCTTATGAAACAGGGAGGGTTTTTGCCCGGTATCCGGCCGGGTTCCGCAACCAAAGCACGCTTGGATTATGTTTCATCAAGAATCACCCTTTTCGGTGCCATCTTTTTGGGGTTGATTGCGATTCTGCCCTCAATCGGTCAAAGCCTAACCGGAGTCACCACGCTTTTGGTTGGCGGTACCGGTCTTCTAATAGTGGTGGCGGTTATTCTTGAGACTTCAAAACAGATCGAGTCACAACTGGTCATGCGGGATTACGATGCATTTTTGCGCAAAAGTAAATGATAATATACTCTGAAAAACTAAAATCGGCGCCCCCAAGGGGCAAAGCAGATCGGGGCATAAAATGAAGATTATTTTTCTGGGTAGCCAAGGTTCGGGAAAATCAACTCAGGCAAAGCTGCTGGCGCAGAAGCTTGGCCTGCCGTGTATTGAAATGGGTCAAATCTTCAGGGCAAGAGCCAAAGACAATGATTTGGATGCTTTCGAAATCAGAAAAGCCCTAGAGCTGGGTGAGCTGGTTCCGGATGGATTGGCAATCAAGACTCTCCATAGAAGACTTACGGATACTGATTGCAAAAACGGCTATGTTTTGGATGGTTATCCTAGAAATTATGCCCAACTTGAGGGACTGGATCAGGATATAGACAGAGTTTTTTACGTCAGAGTTTCTGATCAGGAAGGCATAAAAAGGTCAATTGTCAGGGGGAGACACGACGACAATCTTAAGCTTTTAACCAGAAGACTCGAGCTTTATCACAAAAGGACAGAGCCACTGCTTTCTTATTTCAGACAAAAAGGAATACTTGAAGAAATTGATGGCGAAAGGACAATCGAGACAATTGCCAAAGATGTTGCCGAAAGGATCAACAATGCCAAACTCGAATCACCCTAAGACTGATGAAGAAATCAAAATTATGAAAAAGGCCGGAGAAATCGCCTCGCGAGCCCTAAAGAAGGTTCTGGGAAATGTTCGTGAGGGCGTAACTTGCGAGAACCTTGACAAAATTGCCCAAAAGCAAATCCGCAAAGCGCAAGCAACCCCCTCATTTATGACCGTTGATGATTATAGATGGACTATTTGTACAACCGTCAATGATCAAGTAGTCCATGGCATTCCTAAAAACACTATTCTCAAAGATGGTGACATTATTGGAGTAGATATCGGTGCATATTATCGAGGATTTCACAGCGATATGGCGTTTACAGTCGGTGTTGGCACGATTTCGGCTAAGACTCAAAAATTTTTGGATGTTGGTAGACAGACTCTCGGAAAAGCAATTCTTGCGGCTCAGGTTGGCAACCGCATTGGAGACATTTCAGAGGTCATCCAGAAAGAAATAGAAGAGGCAAATTACAGTGTAGTTAAGAGTCTTACCGGTCATGGCATTGGCCGCGAGCTCCATGAGGATCCACTGGTTCCATGTTTTGGCAGAAAAGGGACAGGTCCTAAGATTCTTGAAAACATGGTGCTGGCAATTGAAGTGATTTATACACAAGGATCAGGCGAAGTTAAGGTAGAAGATGACAATTGGACGATTGTCACAGCTGACGGCTCGCTAGGCGGGCTTTTTGAACAGACAGTTGCGGTGACTAAAAACGGCCCCATAGTATTGACGCCTTATTTATAATTTGAGCATAGCGAGAATTATAAACGGGAGTCCTAGAGTGGACGAGGCTTATATGACTTTGTTACAATTTAGGTTCAGCCGGATTTTAGTCAACAGGAGGTACCCGGGGTACTAGGGATCGTTTAATTCATGGCAAAAGAAGGTGTTATAGAAGTAGAAGGCGAAGTAGTTGAGGCTCTACCTAATACTATGTTTAGGGTAGCGGTTTTGCCTGGGCAAATTCCGAGTGTGGGCGAGACAAAAACTGTTCTTTGCCATCTTTCTGGCAAAATGAGAATTAATTATGTAAGGATTTTGCCAGGTGACAAAGTTAAGCTTGAGATGACACCGTACGATTTAGCCAAAGGCAGAATCACTTATAGGTATAAATAGTTGAGAACTCAAAACTCAAATGTCAAAAGTCAAAACTAATAAACAAAACTTAAAATTAAATTTGAACCTGGCTTTGCCAGTTCAAATTTCTCAACTTAAGGAAGGGAAATGTTAAGGGGAAATCTTGGTTGCCCGTTAAAGTGAAATGAAGGTTCAGGCGAGCGTAAAAAAGAGATGTGTGAATTGCAAAATCGTCAAAAGGCGAGGGAGGATTTACGTAATTTGCAGCAACCCCCGTCATAAGCAAAGACAAGGGTAAACCTTGCATTTGCTTGCGGCTAGGCTGTTTAGCAATTTTAGCCTAGCCTAAAACAAAGACAAGGATGAACACCTAAACATGGCTAGAATAGCCGGAGTTGATTTGCCAGGCGAAAAAAGAATTGAAGCGGCCTTGCCATACATTTTTGGTATTGGGCTGTCGTTGGCAAGAAAAATAATCAATGTTTGCCAGATCGATCCCAATACAAGAACAAAGAATCTAACTGAAGAAGAAGTCAACAAGCTTGCCAGAGAAGTTGAAAAATACAAAATTGAGGGTGATTTAAGAAGGGAAATTCAAAGCAATATCAAAAGGCTTCAGGAAACTGGGGCTTATCGGGGTGCCAGACACGCAAAGGGCTTGCCGGTCAGAGGTCAGCGAACAAAGACTAACGCTAGGACCAAAAGAGGCAAAAGAGTGACGATCGGAACTGTTCGGAAAGATGTAGTTGGCAGAATTGGAAAAAGTCAACCGTCAATGCCCAAGACGACTCAAAGTAAATAATTAGAAAGAGATAACAAAAGGTTTTATGGCAAAATCAAAAAAAACCAAAAAATCGAAAACTCCAATAACCCATGCTAGGGCTTATGTTAAGGCGACCTTTAACAACACCGTCGTTACCATCACTGACGAAAATGGCAACACCCTATTTTGGGGATCAGCTGGCGCCTCCGGTTTTAAGGGTGCTCGCAAATCTACACCGTATGCGGCAACGACAGCCGTTGAGGGTGTTGCAAGACGAGCTAAAGAACGAGGAATTACAAGCATTGAAGTCTATATCAAGGGGCCGGGTCCCGGACGGGATGGGGCGATAAGAGCATTCAAAGCTGCAGGTCTTAACATTATGATGATTGCTGATGTCACACCGACACCTCATAATGGGCCGCGTCCACCAAAGATGAGGAGAGTCTAAGATGGCTAGGTACACGGGCCCAAAACACAAATTATGTCGAGCAGAGGGTGTAGCGCTATGCGGTTCACCAAAGTGTCCAGTTGCAAGAAGAAACGCAGCTCCTCCGGGCCAGCGTAGTCAAAGAGGTCGCAAAAAGCCCTCGGAGTATGCCGTTCAGCTTAGAGAAAAACAGAAAGTTAAAAGGTTGTATGGGGTACTAGAGAGGCAATTTCGCCGATATTATAAAATGGCCTCCCTAAAAAAGGTAGCAACAGGAGAAGCCCTTCTTTCTATTTTGGAAACGCGTCTTGATAATGTGGTTTACAGATTGAATTTGGCACGAAGTAGGTATCAAGCAAGGCAATTGGTTTCTCACGGGCATGTTTTTGTTAGTGGCAAAAGGGTGACTATCCCTTCATATAATGTTAAAATCGGTGACGTTATATCATTCTCTGCCAAAGCTTTCGATTTCGACTTTATCAAGAAGTTAGCCGAAGAGACTAAAGATGCCCAAGTTCCTGCCTGGCTTTCAAAAGAGGCTATGGTTGGCAAGGTAGAGTCTTTGCCAAAACGTGAGTACATTACAGAGCCAATTGATGAGAGATTAATTGTCGAATACTATTCAAGATAATGAAAGATAAAGTGAAGCCAAAAAAGGACTACGCCAACTCAAATGATTGAAACTAAAACAGCAACCCTTCTGGGCTCTAATGAGGCTTCGGAGGGCGGAGGGGGGTGAGTTCAGTGCTTGATTTGTCTCAGGTTGAAGTCGCAACGGAAAAAGAAACAGCCGATTCTGGTCGGTTTATTATTGAACCCCTTGGTCAGGGGTATGGTCACACTGTCGGAAATTCACTGCGTCGAGTTCTCTTGACTTCCCTTTCGGGAGCGGCAATTACCCAAGTCAAAATATCGGGCATTCGTCACCAGTTTTCATCAATGGCTGGGATGGCCGAAGATGTTGTCGAATTTATTTTAAATCTCAAAAAGGTTCGGCTCAAAATCAACTCTGACAAACCAGTTAAATTGACCTTAGATGTTAAAGGGCCAAAAGAGATCAAGGCGAAGAATATTTCACCGGCGGCAGGCGTTGAGATAGTCAATGGAGACCTAGTTCTTACTCATCTTTCGGACTCAAAAACACGACTTAATGCTCAATTGATTGCCGAGAATGGAACCGGCTATTCTCTGGGATCGGAACGCACTACTGGAGAAATTGCTGTTATTCCAATTGATGCTAATTTTTCACCGATTGTTAAAGTGAATTATACAGTCGAGGCCACCCGAATTGGTCGAGTCACCAATTACGACAGATTGACCTTGGAGATTACAACCGATGGAACAATTAAACCTTCTCAGGCATTAAGGGATGCTGCCAAAATTTTGGTAGATCATTTTACGGTGATTAATCAGCCTCAATCTCAAGGTAAAAAGCGAAAGGATGAGGGAGCCAAGATAGTTCTGACCGAAGAGGTCTTGAAGACTTCTCTTGAGGAGCTCGATCTTCCGGTAAGATTAACAAACAGTCTTAAGGCGGGAAAGATTGAAACCATCGGTGACTTTTTGGCACAAGATCGCAAAGAGCTTCTGAAGATGAAAAACATGGGGCCAAAATCCATCAGTCTTGTTGAGGAAAAACTGCGTGAGAGGGGGATCAAGGGAAAGTGAGACACAAGGTATTTGGCAGAAAATTGGGCCGAGACATTAATTCCCGCAAGGCCCTGCTTTCGAACTTGGCAGGTAGCCTTATTGTCAATGGCAAAATTACAACGACTGTGGCCAAAGCTCGCTTTGCCAGGCCTTACATTGAGAAATTGGTTACACTAGTCAAGAAGAATAAGCTGCATCTGAATCGGGCAATTGCTTCGCGACTGACTCATCAAGCTTTTTTGCGCTTAACAGAGGAAATTTCACCTGGTTTTGCAACGAGAAGTGGTGGTTATACCAGAATCGTTAAATTGGGCCCACGAACTGGTGATGCAGCACCGATGGCAAGGTTGGAGTTTTTACCTTTGGCAAAATCTGAGGGTATTGCCAAAACGGTCAAAAAACAGAAAAAAGTGGGACGCAATGCCAAAAAAGCCGCAAAAGTGACAAAAACAAAAGCGCAAATACTCAGAACAGTCAAGCAAAAATGAAAATTAAGAATGTCAAACCTGGGGATATTCAGAGGAATTGGCACTTGATAGATGCCAAGGGCAAGGTAATTGGAAGGGTGGCAAGCGACATTGCCTCGATTTTGATGGGTAAAAACAAACATTACTATACACCTTATTTAGATACTGGTGACTATGTGGTGGTACTCAATGCGGTTGATGCGAACTTTACCGGAAAAAAGGAAAGTCAAAAAAAATATTTTCGTCACTCAGGTTATCCTGGTGGTCTCTACGTTAAAGGGGCCGCCCAAGTAAGAAAAGAGAAACCGGAGCAACTCCTCAGGCATGCAGTATCAGGAATGCTTCCTAAAACGAAGCTTGGGAAAATGATGATTAAAAAATTGTTTGTTTTTCCAAATGCAGACCATCCGTACGTTGACAAATTTAAAAGTTAAATTC
>CAZBJS010000004.1:12177-21982 GCA_964492295.1 uncultured Gammaproteobacteria bacterium | reverse complement strand
TTTGGTATTTGTACGGGTGGTAAAGAAATGCAGCCGGTGCATCTTCAACAAGAAAGCGCTGAAAATCCGCGTATAATTCCTTGCGCTTAGCCTCATCCTGTATTGTTCTCGCATCTTCGAGGAGCTTATCGATTTTGACATCCCCGAAGCGGGTTATGTTGGTTTCTTTTTGGGTTGAATGCCAAAGAGCATATTGGTCAGGATCGGGTTTAATTTTGTTAACTGCCAGGAGAACTTGGAAAGAAGTCGGAACGGTTTTTTCCAAGTTCAAGTTGGTTTTGACCCCAATTGCTTCCCAATCCCTTTTGATATTTTCCGCAAGCATCTCGAGTCCGGAAGTAGTACTTAGGGTAAGTTCATAGCTTTCCTTACCGGATTTATTCAATAATTCCTTGGCCTTGCCCGTGTTGTATTCATACCTTTTGACATTAGTATTGTAAACCCAGTTTGATGGGGCAATTGGGCCAGTTGCTAATTTGCCGTCAAAGTCTTCTCTGTTAATGGCAAAGTTCAGTGCTTGCCGCAGTTCTTTTGAGGAAAGCTGGCTGTCGCTGGTGTTGTAGAAGATTGTGATTACTTCTGAGTCATCGACGATTCTTTCAACCCCAACATTCGGCCACTTTTCAAAAATTCCGGCATGAGCAACAGTGGCCATTTTAACCTCAGCAATTTTTAAGGCACTGATTGCCTGATCCTCGCTTTGGTAAAACTTAATATCAACTCGGGGAAGATTTTTGTCTTTGGGTACAAGGCTTATTTTTTTAACAATTTCATCGACACGGTCAATATCAACGATCCTAAATTGACCCGTGCCGTAGAAAGTTTTAGCTTTAAAAACAGGTTTGTCCAAAGCCAAAGGAAAAGAGGCAATCGGGTTGGGTAGTCCAAACTCAATGGCCTTGTTATTTAAGGCAGTTATTTTAACGTTCTCAATGGCTATGGAGATATCTTTGGCATCAAGATCGGTTGAATCGTGCCACCTGAGATTGTCCTTTAGAAAGACGATGTACGTTTTACCGTCATCGGAAACTGTCCAATGCGAAGCCAGAGAAGGTTGGGGCTTACCGTCCGGGCTTGCCGAAATTAAAGATTGAGTGGCCAGAGATAAAACTTGGGTCGGAATTGTCTCAAGCGTATAAACACCAACGTAGCCTACTGTGACTACGTTGGATCTGGAGATTTTTGGCCAGAGATTAACCGTGGTGAAAACAAATATTGTAACGGTGAGAATAGTTAATATGGCCCAGTGTTTGTACCTTGAAAGGTAGGCTCCAAATAAATTCCACCAAAATCTGATCCTTCTTGTCTTGTTTTTAATAAATTGCATCAGGGATTAAATGGTTACCCCAACAACGGAAACTATAAAAAAAAGAATTATGAAAAAGATGGTCAGATATACGAAAAGCTTTTCGACTCCCCGCTTTGACCTGTAGAAACTATCGGAGCCTCCGAAAATTGTGCCAATGCCTGCTCCCTGGGATTGAAGCAAAATCAGGGTGATTAAAATTGTCGAGATTGCAATTTGGGCAAGGATCAAAAACGTCTTCATTTGAGTAGTTGTCCCAAAAGCGAGGCAATTTTTGTGCTGTCATGATAGATTGGGAAATTGGTATCCACCAGATCAGCCTCGACTATTTTATTTTTGTATTTTTCAAGATTGTTCCTGTCATACTCAACATATTTATACCTGAATTTCTCCGGAATTTTTGGGTTTTGATTGGTGTTGACAATTATTGTATCAAAAATATCTTCCCCGAGATGGCTTTTGATGGTCTCCAGATAATTGGAAACTTTAAAGCCTTTTGTTTCAAAGGGCTTGTTGGCGATATTGACGATAAAAATAACCTTTGCCTTGGTAGTTTTCAGAAGCCTTTTGATTTTGGACACAACCAGAACCGGCAGAACTGTGCTAAAGAGATCACCCGGGCCGCAAATGATGGTGTCTGCTTGTAACGTAGCCTCTACTGTTGGTTTATAAGCTTGAACGTCTGCGGGTTTAAGATGAACTTCGGAAAGAACTCCCCCGCTGTCGTACTTTCCAAGATCGATATTTTGTTCGCCAAAGACTTTCTTGCCACCTTGGGTTCTAGCCCAAATAGTCACGTCCCCGATCGTTGCCGGTAAAACCCTACCGCGCGAGGAAATAATTTTAGAGAACTCCTCAAGTGCTTTGTTGTTATCGCCTTTGTATATATCTGAAAGTGCAACAAAGATTAAATTGCCTAATTTTTGGCCGCCAAGCTCGGTATCGCTCCCATAACGTTTGCCGGCAAAGCGATAGACGAAAAGGTCCCTGAGGACAGATTCTTCCTCTGAAAGTGCTGCCAGACAGTTGACTAAATCTCCCGGCGGCGGTATTGAAAAAGCGCGTCTTAAGCGGCCAGCCGAACCCCCGTCGTCGGCCATTGAAACGACTGCTGTTAGATCATAAGGTCCGTCTCGCAGCCCTTTGAGGATTTGAGCGGTTCCGACACCTCCTCCAAGACAGACAACCCTGTTTATCGTTGGAGGCAATTCCAGATAATGCTTCAAAAATGCTCTGAGCATGGAGAGTATCTTATCAAATTTTAAACATTTAGTGCGAGAGCCAACTCTTTTTCTCTATGGAGAATGTTGGTTTTACTCAAAGATGATGTGCAAAACTTTCTGAACAAAGGTGATGATGAAAGCTACCAAAACAATGGTTGAGACTTCGTTGAAGTTGTTAGCCGGCAGAATAAAACCTTCAATGTTGGCGCCGGGAAAGCTGTAGGCAGCGATATTAAACCCAGGTAAAAAGTTGATGAGGGCAAAGATTAGGGCAATGTTTAGAATGAACATTACCAGGCCAAAAGTCAGGTGGTTTATGGGCAAAAGAACCAGCGAAAAGATCGGGTTGATTACCTGAGAAACCAAAAAAATTCCGCCAAGTAAGATCAATACATTCTTGGGATTGCCTCCGAGGTTAATTGTCGGGACAATGGAGTAAGCAGTGTAAAGAGCCATTATTGTCAAAATTACGGCTTTTAAGAAGTGACGCATTTTGGCATGTCCATTTTCGATTTTGGCATTTTATTTTTTACAATGCAAGGGAATCACCACTCAAAATCTAGCGTTGCAGGAGAGCTTTGGACCTAAGTAGACGGTGATATTTGATTGCAAATCGGTGGGCTTCGTCGCGAATTGCTTGAGCGAGTTGCCTAGCCAGGCTTTCTTTAGGCAGAGACACTGGTATTATTCGATGAGGAACATATATCTCTTCAAATCTTTTCGCAAGTGAGACGACGGGGATTTTAAGATTAAATTTTTCAAGAGTCGAAAGAGCGATATTGAGTTGCCCTCTTCCGCCGTCAACTATAATCAAATCGGGCTTGGGCCAATCGTTTCTAAACCTTCGAGTTAAGACTTCACGAAGCATTTGATAATCATCTGGTTTCTTTGTAAATTTTATTCTGAATCGGCGGTAGCTGCTTTTTTCTGCTTGGCCTGCCACGAAAGTGACCATCGAGCCTGTTGCCAGTTGTCCTGAAATATTGGAAATATCGAAACACTCGATTCTTGTTGGAATTTGTGAAAGTCCAAGTTGCTCTTTCAAATCCGCAAGCCTTGCTCTTGCTTGATCGTCAACCAACGTTGGTTGCTCAATAAATTCACGGGGTGCGTGAAAAGTGGTCAAAAGAAACTGGATCTTCTCGATTTGGTTTTTAATTTTTTTTGCTTCTTCAAATTTAAGTTCTTTGGCAAATTTATTCATCTCGGCCGTTAGTTGTCGAAGAAGCTGTTTATTCTTTCCTGACAACAGCTGTTTAATTTTTTTAATAGTTGTGGGGTACTCTTCTTTCGCTTGACCCGATCTGTGAGGATATGGACAAAGACCAAGGTGGACGTAGAGACACGGTTTTTTTGGGCTTCTGTGGTGGCAATAGGGGAAGATTCTGCGGATGATTCTTAAGACTTCCCTAGTTGCTTTAGTTGACGGAAAAGGCCCTTTTGTATAATCTGATTTTGAAATCTTTGACTTTCGCGTCGTTGCAACAAGTGGGATCTGATCGTTGGTAATTGTAATATAAATGGGACTTTTATCGTCCTTGGCCCGGATATTAAAGAATGGTTGATGTTTTTTAATCAGCTCGGCTTCCAAAAGAAGCGCCTCGAATTGCGAAAATACCTTTATCGATTTAACTTTGGCAATTTTTTTGACCAGCAAATTTGTTTTTGGCCCGAGGTTTCTTGTTTTGAAATATGATAAAACCCTCTCCTTAACTTGGGAAGCCTTGCCGATATAAATAATTTCTCTGTGTTCGTTATAGAAGATATAGACTCCCGGAGACTTTGGTAGCGTATTGATCTCGTCCTTAATGTCCAATGGACGAATTTTACTCTAAATTTCGCCTGTTTGTTAATTTCGCCTGATTAAGCCTTCTGTAAGAGAAAAGTCCTGCACTAATAATCACCAAGGCCATAATGCCGCTTAAGATGAATGTTTGCGAGAGAAAAAGGTTATAGATAGGGATAATCGTTACCGGTTTGACCAGTTGAGCATCGTTGAAGCCCAGAACCAAAGTTTCATCTGCCTTTGTTAAGAAATTCTTACTCTGCATAGTGTAGGTAACGGTTTTTTGGGCATAAGGCGGAAGAATATCGAAATTAATCGGATTTTGGGGGGATATTGAAAGATTTTTGCTCTCAAGTGACATTTTACCGCCAAGAATAGAGGTTGATCCGACGTTTCTGATCTGGGCATTAGCTTTGACTGGAATTCCGGCAATGATTTTGTTTGGAATTTCAAAGGACAGCTCGGGAACTGAAGTTCCTTGAGGAAGATCCTGAGCAAAAGAGATGATTACGTCTTTTTTGTCGGCTTCGCCTTTCTTTTTGTAAGCACCTGCAGGTGGAGGATTGGTTGAGGAAAGACCTCGTTGGGCTAAGGTAATATGATTGAAGTCAAGTTTGTTGAAGAAGTCCAAACCTCCTGAAGTGGATCCCCAGGTCGGGTCAATATGGACCCAGCCAAGATTGTCGTCCCAATAAGCCGGCCAAGCGTGAAGAAGATCACCTTGAGTTACCAATGAAAGCGGCCTCAAACGGCTGTTCTGGGTGTAGGCGAATCCAACTACCTCTTTCGCTGGAATGTTTGTGCTGCGCGCAAGAGCGATGAACAAGTCGGTAAACTCCATGCAGACGGCGTCTTTGGGTGAGTTAAGGGCAGCAAGCGCTCCCATCCGGTCTAGTTTTGGTTTGTTTAACCTTTCCTCGCTGTAAGCTAAATAATTGGAGACAAATTTGTAAATTTCTTGAGGTGTTTTTAACTCTCCTGCTTTATCCCGAATAGCCGCTGCATCAACCTCCCAATAGCGATCGGGTTGAATGTAACGTTTTCTTTCCTCCTCAGTCAGAGGTTTGTCTATGTTTCTGAAAGGCTTACTAAAAACCTCAACATACCCTTGAGCTGCGATGTTGATTTTTTCTTTGGGAGCAAGTTTGTACTTGGCAAGAAAGTTGCCGTCCTCATCAACAGTTACATCAGTGGGCAATGGATCAATAGACTCAAGAACCACCTTTTGGTAGTTGTTATCGGGAGGGAGAGTAATTTCATCAAATTTTGCGGTTAAGCCACTATTTTCCAAATAATAAGTAAGAGTAAACTGAAATACTTGTTTTTCACCAAAGGACATTGAGATCCCGGTCTGAATTAGCTGTTCCTTATCGAAGGTGAATGTTTGAAAAAGTCCCTGTTTTGCCTGAGACTTTGGAGTTGGTAGGGTAAACGCAGGCGGCCCAAAAGCTTGCGGCACTGAAACTGAAGCCTCGTATCCGGCGATGTCGAGGCTTTTGGCAAGGCGGGGTATTGATACCTCCCAAATTTGACCCGATTTTGAAACCAACTCACCCGAGGTGTAAGAAAGAGTCCAAGGTAGGGTTTTTTCAAGACCGATAACTTTCTGGTTGAATTTAACCGAAATGATTGTGCCATTGTTGTCGAATTTAACATCGGTGGCCATTGGGCCGACGTTATCGGCTGCTTTGATATTTTCTACTTTAATTGAGCCGAGTTTGAGCTCGAAGCTGTCAGCGTAGTAATTAGAAGTTTTATTTTTAAGAACTATTTCTTGAGTGACATTGGTTCGTCCAGCGGGTTCAATTTGATAAAAAACTTTATACGCTGTTTCAAATTCACCTTGGGCGAGGGCAAGCTTGGGGACAAAAAGCAAATAAAATAAAAAAGTAAACAGAAGGCCAAACGGTAATTTGAGCAGCAATTTCACAAGACTAGTATCACATCTAGGGATTCTTTGGGCAAGTTGGTATTAAGAATACAAAGTTTTTTTGAGAAATTGGCCTGTATATGATTTGCTTATTCGGGCGATCTGATCGGGAGTTCCCACGGCGATGACCTCTCCTCCAAGCTCGCCCCCTTCGGGACCGAGATCAATGATCCAATCGGTATTTTTAATCACATCAATGTTGTGCTCAATGATGATAACAGTGTTGCCGACGTCAACAAGCCGACGGAGAATTGTCAGGAGTCTTTCAATATCGGCAAAATGTAAGCCTGTCGTTGGCTCGTCCAGCATATAGAGAGTTTTTCCTGTGGATCGCCTGGAAAGCTCAGTTGCCAACTTTACCCTTTGGGCCTCGCCACCGGACAGAGTCGGTGCCGCTTGTCCCAATCTGATGTAACCTAGGCCGACATCGTAAATCGTTTCAAGTTTTTGTTTAATTTGAGGAATATTTTCAAAAAAAGATAAGGCCTCTTCAACTGTCATATTAAGAACGTCCGCAATGTTTTTTCCATGAAAGTGGATTTCCAGTGCTTCCTCGTTATAACGTTTGCCATTGCAGACTTCGCAGTCAACGTAAACATCTGGTAAAAACTGCATTTCAATTTTGACTTGCCCCGCCCCCTCACAAGCTTCGCAGCGGCCTCCCTTGACGTTGAATGAAAACCTGCCTGGTTTGTAACCGCGGATTCGGGCATCGGTGGTTTTTGCAAAGAGCTCCCTGATAAATGTAAAAACTCCTGTATAGGTTGCCGGATTTGAGCGGGGGGTTCTGCCAATCGGTGATTGATCGATTAGAATAACCTTGTCAATACCCCCAACACCTTCAAGGTCTTCAAAAATACCAGGTTTTTCTCTGGAGTGGTACAGCTGTGATGCTAATTCTTTAAACAGAATATCATGGACAAGCGTTGATTTTCCTGAACCTGAAACACCAGTAATGCAGATAAATTTGCCCAATGGAAATTCCACAGTTATATTTTTAAGATTATGCTGTCTGGCCCCTCTTAAAATTAATTTGTGGATCCTATCTGGATTCTCTTGCTGTTTTCGGATTCTTACTTTTCTTTTTCCCGAAAGATAAAGCCCGGTAAGCGAGTTTTTATTGTTCATAATTTGACTTGGTTTTCCTTGGGCGATTATTTTTCCTCCATGTTCCCCGGCCCCTGGGCCGAAATCCAAAATTTCGTCGGAAGATAAAATCATTTCCCGATCATGTTCAACAACAATGACGGTATTTTCAAGATCCCTGAGTTTTTTGAGAGTATTGATTAACCTTTCATTGTCTCTTTGGTGGAGCCCGATTGACGGTTCATCCAGAATATAAAGGACACCAGAAAGGCCAGAACCGATTTGGGAAGCAAGCCTGATTCTCTGAGCCTCACCGCCTGAAAGAGTAGCGGCTCTGCGATCGATTGTTAAATAGTCAAGCCCGACATCAAGAAGAAACCTAACTCTGCTCGTAAGCTCTTTTAGGATCGGTTTCGCAATGATCTTTTCCCGCTCTGAAAGAATTGTCGCCTCCCCTGCTAAAGTATTCAACCATTCTTGAAGATCTTTGATTGAAAATTGAGAAATTTGATTAACAGATAAATTGTCAATTGTAATTGAAAGGGCCTCGGGTTTAAGTCTTGAGCCGCTACATGCGTCACAAATGTCGATTCTCATAAACTTTTCTATTTCGCTCCTGACAAAGTCCGACTCGGTTTGGCTATATCTTCTTTCAAGATTGGCAATTACTCCTTCAAATTCCGTATTCCACGAAATCATTCGGCCAAAACGATTTGGCCCACGTACTTTGTAGAGCTTGTTTGGCCCGCCGTGCAAAATTAAATTTTTGGCCGAATCTGAAAGATGTCCAAATGGTTCAGTTTGCGAAATATTATTTTGGGCTGCAACGGTTTCCAAAACACGCCATTGCCAAGTATCAGTTTGAACCATTCTGGCCCAGGGTAAAATAGTCCCCTCGAGAATTGATAGGTTTGGATTGACCACAAGAGTGGGATCAACACGTCTTAATGTTCCCAGCCCGTTGCATTTTGGGCAGGCACCGTGTGGCGAATTGAAAGAAAAAGTTCTCGGTTCTATTTCGGGAAGCGAAATGTTGTCTGTTGGGCAAGCAAATTTCTCCGAAAACAAATGATCCCTAAGTTCTTTGGGGAACTCGGGAATATCGAAAGTCTTATCCGTTATTTGTGAGGCGATAACGGTGCCGTCGGCCAATTTTAATGCTTGTTCGACCGATTCGGTCAGTCTTGATTTTTCAGCAGGTAGGGTAAGTCTGTCAACAACCACATCGATTGAGTGTTTGTTGGTCTTTATAAGGACAAAATCTTCGTCAATTGATCTTACTTGACCGTCGATTCTGACGTGGCGGTAACCCTTTTTGGCAACGTCTGCGAAAAGTTCTCGAAACTCTCCTTTGCGGTCGCGAACTATCGGTGCCAGAAGGAGGATTCTCGTTGGTTTCCTTCCCGTTTTAGTTGTTAATTTTTGGATTTCCTCAACAATTTGCGTAGATGACTGATGACTGATTTCGCGACCACACTTGGGACAATGCGGGTGACCAACTCTGGCAAAAAGCAATCTCAAATAATCGTATATTTCGGTGACAGTACCAACAGTTGATCTGGGATTGTGAGAGGTCGATTTTTGATCGATTGAGATTGCAGGGGAAAGACCTTCAATTGAGTCAACGTCCGGTTTATCCATGACTCCTAAAAACTGGCGTGCGTATGATGCCAGTGACTCTACATACCTTCTTTGACCTTCAGCGTAAATCGTGTCAAAGGCAAGAGATGATTTACCGGAACCAGAAATTCCCGTGAGAACTATCAGCGAGTTCTTGGGTATTTCGACATTTATATTTTTGAGATTATGTTCTCTGGCACCTTTAATGACGATTTTGTTCATTATTATTTTGAATGATTTTTGAGAAATTGGATTTGGTCACGCAAAATCGCTGCTCTTTCAAAGTCTAAGATTCTGGCGGACTCATGCATTTCACGCGTCAAGATCTTGACAAACCTTTGTCGATCGTCACCCAACAGACTGCCTTCTGACGCTCTTTTAAGAGCAGACTCAATGACTGCATCTTTGTAGAGCTTTTTGTGCTCCTCATAGATTTTTTCTCTGTCAATTAATTTCTCGCGAATTGGTTTGGTGATGGATTTAGGGGTAATTTTATTGACTCTATTGTATTCAATTTGCGCGTTGCGTCTTCTTTCAACCTCCTCAACTGCGCGTTTAATTGAACCAGTGATCATGTCAGCATAGAGAATAACTTCCCCTTCAATATGTCTGGCTGCTCGGCCCATTGTTTGGATCAGAGAAGTCTCACTTCTTAAAAAGCCTTCTTTGTCAGCATCCAAAATAGCCACCAGGCTGACCTCAGGAAGATCCAACCCCTCTCTGAGTAAATTTATACCTACAAGAACATCATAATTACCCACTCTCAAATCATCTAAAATGTCCAATCGGTCAAGTGTCTGGATTTCCGAGTGAAGATAGTGAACTCTAAAATTTCTCTCCATCAAATAGTTGGC
>CAZBJS010000004.1:6493-12077 GCA_964492295.1 uncultured Gammaproteobacteria bacterium | reverse complement strand
ACTTCGTCTCTTTCGTATTGTAGTCGGGCAAAATTAGTTAGAAGCTCTTTCCTGTTCCAAGTAGTTCCCGTCTCCAGAAGTAATCTTGCTTCTTGATACTCTTTTGGTGCTCCAAGATTGTAAATTGCAGAGACGGAAGCGACAACAATTACGTCTCTTCTGGTTGCTAAAGCGGTGGTTGTCGCCAGACGAAGTTTGTCGATTTCTTCATTAATTTCTGTCTCCTTTTCAATGTAAGTGTCCGTTTGGGGTAAATAGGCTTCTGGCTGATAGTAATCATAATATGAAACGAAATAGCAAACGGCATTATTGGGAAAAAATTCCCGGAATTCCTGATAAAGCTGGGCAGCCAATGTTTTGTTGTGGGAGATAACCAACGTTGGTCTTTGGACCTTGGCGATTACATTGGCCACTGTAAAAGTTTTGCCGGAGCCGGTTACTCCCAAAAGAGTTTGGTGTTTATAACCTTTTTCGATTCCCCTGACGAGTTTCTCAATTGCTTGCGGTTGATCCCCAGTCGGTTTATATGAGGCAGTTAGCTTAAAATTCATAGAAACCTAAATTATAGCTCAAATATTAAGAGGTTAAAAGGAGCTAAAAGACAGGATCTTTGGAGAGGCGGGGCCCTTGACAATTTCGGGTTTTTAGGCTCTGCGCAAAACCCGAATATGGGTATTGACAATTTCGGGTTTTATTTGGTATATTTAGTTTATGGCAACGGTTTTGTATCGTCGGCAAAAGCAGATACTTAATTTTTTAAATGACTACATTAATAAATACGGCCATGCACCCACGCTGGTTGCGATAGCCAAAAAACTTAAGGTTAAGTCATTAGCTACGGTTCATGAACACCTGCAGGTCTTGGAGAGAAAAGGTTTAATCAAGAAATCACGGGGATTAATTCGCAAAATAGAGCTTGTTGATCAGCGAATTGGCCAGATCGTCAAGGGAGTAGATTTGCCACTTTTAGGATTTATTGCTGCAGGATCACCAATTGAGCCCTACACCGACCCAAATGCCACCTTTGCTGTTTCCCCAAACATGGTTTCTTCTGGCAAAAAATCTTACGTGCTTCAAGTCAAAGGAGAATCAATGATTGAAGATGGTATTTTAGACGGCGATTTTGTGGTTATTGAAGAAACAAATCAAGCTGCCAACGGAGAGATCGTTGTAGCAATGATCGACAATGGTATTGTGACACTCAAAAGATTTTTCAGGGAACTTAATCGAGTTAGACTTGAGCCGGCTAATTCTTCAATGGAGCCGATTTACGCCCGGGATGTAACTATTCAAGGCCGCTGTGTTGGATTGATAAGAAAATATAGTTAAAAGCTAGTTATTAAAAAGGCGATTGCTGAACCAGTCATAATCAACAGTGTCAATCCTCCCAAAATATTGGTCGTTAAGCCATTGATTCTTTTACCCATTACTTCTTTACTGTTGGCCAAAAGTAGAATAAAAATAATCAAAATTGGCGAGATAAGACCGTAGATTACGGCCGTGTAAAATAAGGCCTTAAAAGGATTAATATTGGCGAAGTTCATGGCAAGTCCGAGAACGGTTGAGAGGATTATAATGACGTAGAAATGCCTTGCCTGTCTGAATGACTTGCTAAGTCCCTCCTGCCACCCAAAGATCTCTGAGACTGCGTAAGCTGCAGATCCAGCCAAAACCGGAATAGCAAGCAGCCCGGTGCCGACAATTCCAATTGTAAACAGCAGGGCTGAAGCTTGGCCGGCGATCGGCTCGAGAGCCTTTGCTGCTTGGTCTGCAGTGGCGATTTCATAGATACCGGCTTTGTAAAGTGTAGAGGCGGCAGTGGCAATGATTGCATACATCACCAGGTTTGAAAATAGCATACCGAGATCAACATCCTCTGCAACTTGTTTTAGTTCGTGTTTAGTCACGATTATTTTTTTGTGTTTTTCTATCTCCAGCTCTTTCCTTTCTTCAACCTCCTCAGAAGTTTGCCAGAAGAAAAGATAAGGGGAGATTGTCGTACCGAAAATGGCAACTATCAGGGTGATTAATTCTCTATTGAGAGTAAAATTAGGAACAAATGTGTTGTAGAGTATTTGAAGCCAATCTTGCTTAGTCACCAGGGCTGAAGCAATGTAAGCAAAAAGCGCAAATGTGAGCCATTTCAGCTTCGAAGCGATGAATTTATATGGGAAATAGATCATTAAAAGAATAATAAGAATGGTTGTGCCAATAGCCACAATTTGGGGGTTTATGGGTATTAGAAGTTTAACCGAGGCCGCCATTCCGGCCAAATCTGCCCCGATGTTTATCGTATTGGCAACAATAATAAGGACTGCTAGAAAATATAAGATGACTCTAGATTTGTAGTGTGATTTTATGTTTCCGGCAAGCCCTTTTTCAGTAACCAAGCCAATCCTTGCACACATTTCTTGAATCGCAGCCATCAGGGGAAAGGTCAAAAATGCCGTCCAAAGAAGACCATAGCCCTGGGAAGCTCCGGCTATCGAGTAGGTGGCTATTCCTGATGGATCATCATCCGATGCCCCGGTGATTATCCCCGGGCCGAATCTGGAGAATATTTTTTTAAGTTTCCTCTTCACTCACCCTTAGTTTTTGAAGCTTATGATAAATGTAGGCTCCTACTAAAATTATAGTGACTGCGACAATCAGTATGTCAAATTTACGAAAGTATGGCCTGATGACTTGCCAGTTTTCGCCAAGGATTACTCCCAAGTAGCCGAGGAAATAAGACCAAATTAAACAGCCGAAAAAGGTAAGGACCGAGAACTTAGGAAATGAGAGCCTAGCTACGCCGGCCGGAAGGGAAATAACCGTTCTAATGGCCGGTAGCAACCTTGAAATAGCCACAAACAACTGGCCATTTTTGGAAAATAATTTGAGGGCACTATTGTATTCTTCTTCCGATAAAAGAATAAATTTTCCATACTTTTTAACCAATTTTCGCACGACTTTATCGTGAGCCCACCAGCCAAGACCGTAAGCCGCCCACGAGCCAACTAAATTGCCGAGAGCTCCGGCAAGAGCTATACCTGGTAGACTAAATCTACCTTCCGAAACTAAAAATCCCGAAAATGGCATGATAATTTCTGAAGGAATCGGAATTAGTGCAGATTCAAGAGCCATCAGCGCAAAAATGCCAGGATACCCAAGAGTGGAAATCACATTCATCACCCAAAAGGCAACCTGCTCAAGGAGAGATTCAGTCATAAAAAATTGACAATTGACATCCCGCCGACTGGCGGGGACAATTGACGCGATGGGTACTTTATACATTGTTTCAACACCCATTGGCAACCTAAAAGATATTACATTACGGGCAATTGAAACGCTTGGACAGGTTAACTATGTTCTATGCGAAGATACTAGAATTACTGATCGTCTCCTGAAGCATTACAACATCTCAAAAAGAATGGTGTCTTTTGGCGAATTCAGCGAGGAGTACAAAAGTAAGAAAGTACTGAAAGACTTAAAGGAGGGAGACGACATTGCTTTGGTTTCCGATGCAGGTACTCCCCTTATTTCTGATCCTGGTTTCAAGTTAGTAAGAGAAGCGACTAAAAATAATGTCAGAATCGAATCAATTCCGGGGCCGTCGGCAGCGATTGCAGCTTTGGTAATTTCGGGTTTACCACCGGATAAATTCTTGTTTTTAGGATATCTATCCAAAAAAGAAAGCAAAAGAAGAGAAATCTTGAAAAGACTATCAGAAATCAGCAAATTAATGTCTTTGACAATCGTTCTATACGAGTCTCCGTATCGATTAATTAAAACCGTCAATGATCTTAAAGAAATTTTCGGGGATATTGAAATCGTGATTTGTCGGGAGTTGACAAAATTCCATGAAGAAGTACGCAGGGAAAAGATTTCTGGATCGATTGCTCATTTTTCCAAAATTACACCAAAAGGTGAATTTACATTACTTTTCCATTCTCCAGAGAATTCAGAAAAACCAAGAAACTAGGGTGTTGTTAAAGTAGATTTCTGCCGGTCATTTGAGAAGGTTTGGGGATTTGAAGAATTCCCAAAATTGATGGTGAAATATCGGCAAGTAAACCCTGGGGTAATTGAACATTGTTGCCTTGAAGTTCACTGAAAACGAAGATGGCGGGGACTGGGTTAATGTTGTGTTCGGTATCACGTTCACCGGTTCTGAGATTAATCATCTCCTCCGCATTGCCGTGATCGGCAGTGATAATGATTCCCCCACCGGCACTCAGAATAGCTTTGACCAAAATTCCAAGATGAAAATCGATACACTGGACTCCTTTGATTGTTGCCTCGATGTTACCGCTATGGGCAACCATATCGGCGTTTGCAAAATTAACCGCAACGAAGTCATAAATATGAGTGTTTATTCTATTGATGAGTTCTCGGGTTATCTTTGGAGTGGACATTTCGGGGTCAAGGTCATAAGAGGAAACTTTTGGTGAAGGGATAAGGATTCGATCTTCTCCAGCAAAAGGCTTTTCCAAGCCTCCGTTGAAAAAATAAGTTACATGGGCATATTTTTCCGTTTCGGCAATATGCAACTGCCTGGTGTTTCTTTCCGAGAAAACTCTGGCAATAGGCATAGTGACTTCCTCTGGGTTGAAGGAAACCATGCTAACCGGTAGTTTCGATTCATAGTTTGTCATAGTCACAAAAAATAAATTTTTTAATTTTGGCCCCCTGCCGAACGTTTTAATTGGCGTGCCGCTTGAGGTTTTAAGATTTGATAAATCGTCAAGTATAAATGCTTTCGTCAGTTGTCTTGCCCGATCAGGTCGGTGATTAAGAAAGATAACAGCATCATTTCCTGAGATTGGACCAATGGGAACGCCGCTTTCGTCAACAATGACAGTTGGTTCGATAAATTCATCGGTTAGTCCCATTATGTATGACTGTTCAATGAGCTGTAGAATACTAGTTGCCCTGCTAGATGATTGGCCCAGAATTGCCCGATAAGCTTTTTCAGTTCTGTCCCATCGGTTGTCTCTATCCATGGCATAGTAGCGTCCGCCTACTGAAGCGATCTGCCCTAATTCTGTTTCTTGAAGTCTTGACTGCAGTTGGGTCAGATAGATTTTAGCTGAGGTAGGAGGGCTGTCACGGCCATCGGTAAAAAGATGCAGTTTTACTCGAGAAGCTGGCACATTTTCTTTTTCAAAAAATCGCAAAAGTGCGTATAAATGTTCAATGTCGCTGTGAACATTTCCCAAGCCTACCAGCCCCATAAGGTGGATATTAGAACCATAAGTCTTTGTGTGTTGAATTGCTTTGATAAATGCCTCGTTTTCATAGAAAGTACCGTCTGCGATGGCGGTGCTAATTCTTAAGACGTCCTGGAGAACAATTCTGCCGGCCCCAAGGTTTAGGTGCCCGACCTCACTGTTACCGACTTTTCCCTCGGGTAATCCAACAGCCTGGCCAGAAGCGACTAAAAGTGCGTGTGGATACGAAAACCACAGAGAGTTAAAATTGGCAGGATTGGCTCGGACAATAGCGTTTCCGGGGTTGTCTTGCGAAGTTCCCCAACCATCAAGAATACAAAGGACTAAAGGCTTTGGTTTTTGAGTAACCTTAAACATTTAAGAAAGTTCAT
>CAZBJS010000004.1:0-6393 GCA_964492295.1 uncultured Gammaproteobacteria bacterium | reverse complement strand
ACTGCCTTTTTAAGTCTTTCTAAATTGGTAACGGTTAAGTCATCAGCAACAATAATCGTCTCGTCACCAATTTTCCCCGTTAAGATTTTCCAATCTTGCCACTCATCTTCGGCTAGCGGATCCTCAAGCGAAAGCAGGTGATATTGGTCAATAAGCGCAACGTAAAAATCGATAAAGTCTGGCGGCGTGAGAGCTACAGGTCTGTCTTTTATCTTATATGAGTTCCCTCTTTTTAGATTTGAAGCAGCAGCGTCAAGGCTGAAGAAAACATCTAACCCAAGGTTGTAGCCGGCTTTCAAGATAGCCTCTTCTAAAATTTTGAAAGCATCCAAATTAGAGTAAAGGACAGGTGCATATCCCCCTTCGTCTCCAACGACTGGAGAAGCATTGTGCGCAACAATTGATTCCCTCAATGAATAATAAATTTCAACACCGATTTTAAGATTGGTTGAATATGTGTTGGCCTTTGGCATGACTACCATAAATTCCTGAAAGTCTAAATTTCCTCCGCCGTGGACACCGCCGTTGAGAATATTGAACATTGGAGTTGGTAGCGTAAATTGGTGGACATCGAAACCTGCAAGTTCCGCTATGTATTGATACAGGGGAATTTTCCGAGAGGCGGCTTGGGCTTTGGCGATGGCCCCAGAAAGCGAAAGGATAGTATTGGCCCCCAGATTAGATTTGTTGCCAGTGCCGTCAAGAGAGATCAGTTTTGAATCAATTTCGCGTTGGTTTGCGGCATCGAGCCCTATCAATTTAGGTGCGAAGATTTGAGCAATGTACTGAAGATTTTTCAAAACACCTTTTCCTTGATATCTTTTGGGATCACTATCTCTCAGTTCATGGGCCTCGTATTTTCCACGAGAAGCACCAGAAGGCACGGAAAATACGCCAACTGCGGAATCGTCAAGCAAGACGATTGTTTCAATCGTCGGCATTGCTCGGCTGTCGAGAATTTCGTGAGCAATTATTTTTTTGATTTTAGCCATTTGGGCATTTATTTTTTGAGCAATTCCTGTTCGGCCTCATAGATAATTTTTCGTGTAAGATCAATTGCATCCGGGTTTACCGAGACAGAGGTAATGCCCCAAGAGACCAATTTTTTAGTCAGATCGGGATAGACCGAAGGGGCCTGGCCGCAAATAGAACAAGCTATTTTGTTCTTGTGGGCAGTTCTAACAATTTTTTCAAGAGTCCAAAGTACGGCGTTATCCAATTCATTAAATTCGCCGGCTACTTCTTCGTTATCTCGATCCGTCCCCAAAATGAGCATTGTCAGATCGTTTGAACCAATTGAAACTCCGTCAATACCAACCTTAATAAAATCTTCAAGCAGAATGACATTTGAGGGAATCTCGGCCATCATCCAGAATTTAAAATCTCGATCAGCAAATAACCCTATTTCCTCGACAAGGCTTTTAACTGTAATCAATTCGCCAACATTGCGAACAAAAGGAATCATTAAATGGAGATTAGGATGATTTTTGCGGACTTTTTTGATTGCTTCAAGCTCCAGCTTAAAAACGTCTGGATCTTTTATGTAACGGAAAGCGCCGCGATAACCAAGCATCGGGTTTGATTCGGCTGGTTCATACTTGTCGCCACCTTTGAGGTTACGATACTCATTGGATTTAAGATCACTCGCTCGGTAGATAACGGGACGTCTGCCAAAGCTACGGCCGAAAATCGACAATCCTCTTGAAAGTTGCTCGACAAATTCCTCTTGTTTATTTTCCTCAATAATTTTTTTTGGATGGATTCCTATTTGGGCAAGAATAAACTCTGCTCTCAAAAGGCCAATACCGTCAACATTTTTGGCTGCAACTTGGGCTGCCAAATCCGGTTCAGCAAGATTAACAAACAGCTTAGTTGCGGTTTGAAAAGCAGCGGCAGGTTTTGTGCTTGACTTGGCAATAATTGTTTTTTTACCCGTTAAGACTTGTCCTTCAAAAACTTGACCACGCGTACCATCAACAGTTACCACCATTCCATCCTTGAGGATCTTCGTTGCATTTCCGGTTCCGACAACGCAAGCTATTCCCAACTCCCTTGAAACAATAGCGGCGTGCGAAGTCCGTCCACCGCGATCTGTAACTATGGCGACAGCTCTTCTCATTGCAGGTACATAGTCTGGGTTTGTCATTTCGGTCACCAAAACGTCTCCTTTTCGAACTTTTGAGAGCTCCTTAGGACTTTTAATAATAACCACCTTACCGGTGCTCATGGTAGGAGAGGCGGGTGCTCCTTGAAGTATCGGTTTCTTTGAGGCTGCGGTACTAATTTCCTGAGGTTTTGTCTCTGGCGTTTTTTTCATAGTGGTTACCGGTCTGGTTTGGACAATGTAGAGAGTGTTTTTTTTGAAAGCCCATTCAATGTCTTGGGGAAAGAAATAGTGTTTCTCAATTTTGACTCCGATTCTCGCAAGTTCCATGATCGCCTCATCTGAAAGCTTTTGGCTTTTCTGAAATGGTCTGGAAACGGGAATTAGCTTGTTGCCTTGGTTACTTCTGACGAGCTGTTTGCTTTGACCAACTATGCTTTTGGCAAGAATCCCAAAAGAGCCCTTTTTGATTTCATAATGATCCGGAGTAACCTGTCCTGAGACGATTAACTCACCGAGCCCCCAGGCTGCCTCGATAATGATTTTGTCTTTGTCGCCTGTTATCGGATCAACTGTAAACATCACCCCAGAAACTTCCGACTGAACCATTTTTTGGACTGGAATTGCGATGCCGATTTTAAAATGGTCAAAATTCTTCTGGGCTCTATAGAAAATAGCTCTAGCTTCAAAAAGAGATGCCCAAGCCGAAAGGATTGCCTCTTTAACATTTTCTTTGCCCCTGATATTTAAAAAAGTTGATTGCTGACCGGCAAAAGAGGCTTCCGGAAGATCTTCAGCTGTTG
This sequence comes from uncultured Gammaproteobacteria bacterium, assembly GCA_964492295.1. Taxonomy (GTDB): domain Bacteria; phylum Patescibacteriota; class Microgenomatia; order Curtissbacterales; family GWA2-41-24; genus CAZBJS01. The sequence goes on along the minus strand of CAZBJS010000004.1, from coordinate 3,486 downwards.
CTGAGGAGCGGACGGCTACAAAGACGTCGTTTTTCCCTGAAAGTTTTTTGTAAAAATCGTAAAGATTTTTCTCGAATTTTGAGTCGAGCTTGATCTTTAATATTTCTTCCCGACAGGCTTTAGCTTTTGATTCCAAGAATATTGGGTCTTCAACATTAAGACCATAGAGAATTCCTCGGATTCGGTCGAGCGCACCTGAGTTTTTTAAATTCTCAAAATATGTTTGGGAAGTAACGATAAAACCGTTTGGGATAGAAACACCAAGTTTATAAAGTTCTCCAAGATTTGCACCCTTGCCTCCAACTAATCCAACATCGCCTTTACCTACTTGGGAAAACCAGACTATATCATCCATGTCGAGCGATACTCGACCACGACCGAGTTCGACTCGGCGGGCAGATTATATATATTCTTATTGTAACATTTACTTTGAGAGGTATTTAAGAAGCAGTGCGGAGATTAATGTTTTGTGGTCAAATGAGGTCTTGCCGCTTTTAATATTGAAATCTATTCTTAGGGCGCTACCAAACAAGCGTTTTAGTCTTTCAATGTCGAATTGTTTGGCCTGCTTTACAATAATTTGCCATTGCCAATCATCAAACCTTTTGTCGTTGATTTTCTCTACCTGTTGGGGTTTTGCACCGAGTTTTGCCAAAATCAGCTCAACCAATCTACTGCTAAAGTACCACATGATCTTCCCTTCATTTTCGCTGGAGATTCTTTTGAGAATGGACAGTGACTTTGGCGGGCTTGAACCGATTGAGTCAAGAAACCAGAACAGTTCGGCTTTTGGCTTATAATGCTCGACCTTTGCATATTTGCCAAAAGACCCCAGAATAGTTGAGAGGAGCCTTGTATGCTCCCAAAAAATTATCAATTTATCGGAGGGAATATTTTTGAGAATTTTCGAATCAACTTTTTTATTTGAGAGGAAATTTTCGCAAATCACGATTTTTTTCTTGTTAAAAATGTCAGCTGTGAAAATAGCCGTAAATAAATCCTCCTTGGTATGCTCACTTGCTAATCTAGTTTTTTGAACTGAGGCGTAGGGGCTTACAATTGACCTCAGTCTCTGATAAGAGGCGTTGTTGTCGTCCCCATGGAGGATATAAATCATTTTTCTTTAACAACCGCTGAATTTTCTTTGACAGGAGAATCGGTTTTTAGTCCAAACTCATCTCCGGCTTTGGCGATCTCGATATTGGAATGCTCAATCTGCATCGAGGAAACTGTTTGACTAAATTCTTTCCCGTCTTTTCCGTCTAATTTAACGGTGTCACCAACTTTGAGATCACCGCCTTCTAATTTGATTACAGCAACACCTATCTTGTCGTAATAATGGGTAACTTTCCCAATTTGATCAGCTATTTTTGCTCACCTCACTTCCCTTTCTCTCTTTCCTCTTTAAGGATATTTATAATTTTAACATTTGCCTGGGTTAATTTGTCTTTGCAATATTTATGCAATTTGACGCCTTCCTCTAAAAGTTTGAGCCCTTCTTCAAGGTCTATATTGGGATTTTCAAGAAGGTCGACAATCTCCTCAAGTCGCTTAAGGGCTTTTGTAAAACTATGATTGTCTAAATTTTTGGCCATCTCTTTCGATTACCTTAACCTGAGTTTTTAAACTTCCGTCATTTAATATTACTCCAACAGTGCTTTCAAGAACAACAGACTTAATACTTTTTAAGACTTTTCCCCCGTCATCCTGGGCAATGGCATAACCCCTTTTGAGAGTATTCTGTGGAGAAAGCAAAAGAAAAGTCTTGGCAAGTGCGCTTAAACCATCTTGTTTATTAGCTATCATCATCTTGGCTTGTTTTTTAATTCTGTTTAAAAATTCTTCATTTGCCAATTGAGCATCGACAATTAGGTGTTTCTGATGTCGCTTCAGGGACTCCCTGAGAGTATTTACCAGATGGGGTAAATCTTTAAAAGTATTTTTGGCATTTTGGAGACCAAGAAAATAATAATCAAGTCTTTGAAAATTCGAAGAAAAATAATAATCAGTCTTAAGCTTTAATTGTTGTTTCAGAACAGCCAGTCTCTCCAAGGCTCGACTGTAACTTTGAGTGACTAAATTGGCGGCGTCGGTCGGCGTTGAAGCGCGCTTGTCAGCAACCCATTCGGCAACTGCTTCATTTGCTTCGTGACCGATTGCAACAATAATTGGCGTCTTCATCTTAAAGATTGCTCTGGCCACTTTCTCCTCATTAAACGCTGCTAGATCTTCCAGTGATCCGCCACCGCGAGTAATCACCACAACATCAAAATTCATATTGTCGACCATGGGTATTATTCCAAGAAGCTGCTCGATGGATTGGGGTCCTTGGACTCTGACATCGGCGACGTAAAGTTCAATGATCGGAAACTTATCGACAGTATGTTTCTTAAAATCATTCCAAGCGTCTGAACCGTATGAGGTGATTACGCAAGTCTTCTTAGGATAAAGAGGGATTTCCTTTTTGTGTTTTGGGTCAAATAGCCCCTCTTTTTTTAACTTAAGGATAATTTCCAGCAGTTTTTTTTGAAGGAGGCCCTCACCGATTGTTTCAATTTTGTAAATTTTAAATTGATACTGACCGCGAGGTTCATAAAGGGTTAAGTTGCCGTAAATTAAAACCTTTTGACCGAGTGGTTCGGCGGTAAGTCCGTCAATAATAAAACCATCGGCGATTGCTGGCAAAATAGCATACTCATCCTTTAGGGTCAGGTAGTAAAAATTATAGCCTGGGCTCTTGTCACACCGTGAGATTTCAGCCTCGATCCAAAAGACCATTTCCTCAAGGGTAAGCCTGGCAAAATAATTAACTTCAGAAACTGTGTATATTTTTTTGCCCTCAACGATTTTCATGGAAGTATCTGAATGACCACTCGGCGATTGCGTGGCCCATCCAATTCTAAAAGACAAATCCGCTGCCAAGTTCCCAGATCTAATCTTCCTCCTTCTATAGGAACTTGGACATAAGCTCCAATTATGCTTGACAAGATATGAGCCGGCGTGTGTGACTTGCCAGCATGTTTCGAGTCGTGGGCAAGCAGATCACCGTGGCTGTGCAAAAAAGGACCCTTTGGTCCTTCTTTTTCTAAAAATTGAAGTAAGTCTTCTTCAAGATCATCCTCAATCTCTGAAATAATAATTGCACAAGTCGTATGCTTTGCAAAAATAAGGGCTATGCCCTCTTTAATTTTAGAGTTGCCGATTATCTGTGCAACTTTTTCTGTAATATCGCGAAGTTCTCTTTGGGCGCCAGTAGCAATTTCCAAAGTAGAAAAGGTCATGATTTTGTCCAATTAAGTGCATCTATCCTCATCCTAAATTCCAACAGAACGGGGATTCTGCGAGCGATTATAAACTTCCGAGGCCTGAAAGGCCTTGGTATTCTCCTTCCCGCCTGCAATTGCCTTCGGCACTAGCCGATGGCGGGCAGGCAAGTTTTAGATAGTTATACACGCGAAGCGTGGAACTATCGCAAGCTTTGCTTAC
>CAZBJS010000003.1:8032-22974 GCA_964492295.1 uncultured Gammaproteobacteria bacterium | reverse complement strand
GTGGATTTTAAAAAGGTCAGGCGGCTTTTTGGCTCAAAAAGCGAGTTGGCCAAACCAGAGGAAGTCGAAAAATTTGTTGGTGTCCCGGTTGGTGCAGTTTGCCCGATTCTTCTTGATGTTCCGCTTTATTTTGACCAAAAAGCGATGAAGCTCAAACATGTCAACATGGGTTCGGGGGATTTGCAACACGGACTGGAGATGGACTTTGAAGATCTCCTTGCGGCAGTTGGTGATTATAAAGTGGAAGACTTAGTTGTGGATAAATCTTGACAAATTGATAGATGATTTCGGGATTAGTATATAATTGGTTAAATGAGAAAAAGGATCCTTACCGGCGATCGGCCTACTGGTAAACTCCATTTAGGGCATTATGTCGGCTCGCTTAAAAACAGGATTAAGTTGCAGGAAGAATATGAGTGCTTCTTTATCATCGCGGATTTACACACTCTAACTACGCAGCCTGAAAAGACAGACGAGCTTGTCCAAAATATCCGTGACTTGATTTTAGACTACCTGGCGGTTGGCATTGACCCTGCAAAATCCACCATTTATCTGCAATCGCAGATCCCGGAAGTTGCAGAATTGGCGGTAATTTTTGCCAATCTGATTTCAGTACCAAGACTTCAGAGGGTGCCGACCCTCAAAGATGTTATGCGCGATGCCCACATCAAAATTCCCTCATATGGACTTTTGGGCTATCCGGTTTTGCAGGCTGCCGATATCCTGATGGTTAAGGCCGATTTGGTACCGGTCGGGCGTGATCAAGCGTCGCATATTGAAGTCACCCGCGAAATTGCTCGCGAGTTTAATCGATTGTATTCACAGGGTCCTGTCGGCAGCCAGGTTTTTCCAATTCCCAAGGCTCTAATTCCAAAAGACATCGGTACTTTGCCAGGGACTGACGGCCAGGCCAAGATGAGCAAGTCTAGAGGCAATGTGATTAACCTTTCGGACCCGCGAGATGTGGTCAAAAAGAAAGTGATGGGGATGTATACGGATCCGACAAGAGTACATGGTGATGAACCAGGGCATGTTGAGGGGAATCCGGTTTTTGTGTATTTGGATAGTTTCAAAGAGTCAGAGAGCCAAAGAGACAAAGTTGATGAATTGAAAAAGCGATATCAAAAAGGATCCGTTAAAGATGTCGAGGTTAAGGAATTTTTGGTTGAGGTTTTGGAGGAGTTTTTGCAACCACTGAGGGAAAAAAGAGCAGATTTTGAAAAACAGCAAGGATTAGTCGAGAAGATTCTTAAAGAAGGAACAGAAAAGGCAAGAGCCGAGGCGCAAGAAACTTTGGACGAGATCCGATGTGCGATGAAGCTTGCAATTTGACAATCTTCCCAAACTACCATAGAATTTTTACGGACATGGTTGAAATATTAGACGCTGGGGGACGTACTCCTCAGGAGGCAATTAAGGAGATTCCTAGCCATGGCAGGAGACGCCGGCAAATTTACTTTGATTTAAGCAAACCGGAGGGTTTTCGTAAGCAGACTCAAGTTTTAGCGGAGCTTGCAAAACATCCTGAATATAGTGTGGATAGTTATCTTTCAATCAATTCCACGACAAAAACAGGCAGGAGAATCATTGATATTCTTAACGTGCCTTTCAATACTCCGGATTTAATGCCCCACAAACATACTGATTTCAAGGAAGGAGAAACGTACCTTGTTGATGCGTGGGATAATAAAGAACCGATGAGAAGGGCTACGATCCCGGTACTTGCGGATAGCCCAGAGGCGTCCGTAACGGGCGCAAGGAGGAGAGCAAGTGAAATTCTAGGAATCAATAAAAGGCTATTGCGTTTTCAGTCAGAACAAGTGTCATTGGAGAAGCTATTAGAAGTATCCAGACGGATACTTCTTGAAGGTGGTTCGTTGCCATTCCATATCATGCGTCTGGGTAACCTGCAAGAATTAGCCGCTCGGTTAGAACACCCTCAGTCAAGACGACAAACGAGTCTACCCAAAGCCTCCTAGCATTTTAAGTTTTCAAGTGATAGAATGAGTGTCCGGAAATGGCCAAGAATTCAAAATCTCAAGAAAATAATAAGCCCACCAAGGCTGGCGATCGGGCTATAAAGACGCCCCAAATACCTAAGGTTCCCATGCCCAAAATTGGCGGCAAGTCTTCATGGCGGGGCTTTGCAATTTATGCAATTCTAGGACTTATCTTCTTTGTTTTTTTGGCGCTAACTTCCAATCCTACATCAAGATTCTTGTCGGTCGAGCCCATTTCGAAATTAATTGCCGATATTAAGGACAACCGGATTGAATCTGTTGAAATTGATGGGGATCGGCTGGCCGTTAAACTTCGAGATGGCGGGGCCTATGTTTCCAGAAAAGAAGAGGGTCAATCTTTATTTTCCGCGCTGGAAGCGGCCAACGTTGATCCGACCCAAGCCAACATTACCGTCCGTGACCGAACTTTTTCTCAGGCTTGGGTGACTATTTTAACTACCTTTTTGCCCTTGGCGCTGATGATTCTTTTTTTCTTCTTTATTTTTCGACAAGCCAGAGAAGGGGCGTCCTCTGTATTTTCCTTCGGTCAGTCACGCGCCAAACAATTCAGCCGCGACATGCCCAAAATAACTTTTACCGATGTTGCCGGTGTTGACGAGGCCAAGCAGGAACTACAGGAGGTTGTTGACTTTTTGAAGCACCCTGAAAAATATCGGGCAATCGGTGCCCGAACCCCCAAAGGAGTGCTTTTGGTCGGGCCGGCGGGTACCGGCAAGACCCTTTTGGCGCGGGCAGTTGCCGGCGAAGCCGGCGTGCCCTTTTTCTCGGTTGCCGGAAGTGAATTTATGGAAATGTTGGTGGGAGTAGGAGCAGCCAGAGTTCGCGACCTTTTCAATCAAGCCAAAAGGGCAGCTCCGGCAATTATTTTTGTTGATGAAATTGAGTCCATCGGCAGAATGCGCGGCTTGGGATTTTCCGGTGGTCACGACGAGCGCGAGCAGACTCTGAACCAAATTTTGGTTGAGATGGATGGTTTTACCCCCAACGATAATGTCATGGTAATGGCAGCAACCAACAGACCGGATCTCTTGGATCCGGCCTTGACTCGTCCGGGTAGGTTTGACAGGAGAGTAGTTTTGGACCTTCCGGATATTGAAGGCAGAAAAGCAATTATTGACATTCATAAAAAGGGCAAGCCCTTTGTGCCGGATGTTGATTTTGAGAGGCTTGCCAAAAGAACGGTTGGTTTTTCCGGTGCCGATCTTGCCAACATGCTCAACGAGGCGGCAATTTTGGCAGCCAGAAATGGCAAAAAGGCAGTTGACAATGGTGATTTGGAGGAGGCAGCGACTAAGGTAAAGCTTGGGCCGCAGAGAAAGCGCATGCAATCAGAAGAAGAGCGAAAAATGACCGCTTATCATGAGGCTGGTCATGCGATTGTTGCCCACTTTTTGCCACACGTTGATCCGGTTCATAGAATTTCGATCGTCGCCCGGGGCATGACCGGAGGGCATACTTTAGTGCCGCCATCTGTCGATCGCTACACCGAGACCAAAACCAGATTACTTGAGAGAGTCGCTACGCTTTTGGGTGGGAGAGCTGCGGAGGAGTTGATCTTTGGCGAGTTTACAACCGGGGCATCATCGGATCTCGAGATTGCCTCGGGAATTGCCAGGGAAATGGTTACGCAATTTGGAATGAGTGAGTTGGGACCAACCATTTTTGCCCCCCGTCCTCAGTTTGGCATTTGGCCGACATTGATGGGAGAAAATGTCCAGGTGTCGCCGGAACTTGCGGCCAAGATCGACAAAGAAGTGGCCAAGCTTATCGACCGGGGCTACAAAATCGCCAAAGATCTTTTGGTTAAAAATCGTTCAAAGCTCGATAAAGTTTCCGCAACTTTGTTAGAAAAGGAGACACTGGAGAGGGAGGAATTTGAGAAACTGGTGGGAAAGCCGACAAGCGACGGTGAAATTAAATTAAAGAAGGATTCAGCAAAAGAAACTCGCCGCAAAACCCCCAAGATCGCTCAGGCTTAGCCTCAATTGTGCTAAAATTCCCTCATGAAGCAAGTCCTCCTTTTAATTGACGGCAATAGCCTTTTTCATCGGGCCTATCATGCGCTGCCGCCGATTACCGCTCGAGATGGGCAGGTGGCGAATGCGGTTTTTGGTTTTTCCAATATGCTCATCAAGGCCATCAATGAAGTTCGCCCGACGCATATTGCCTGTGCTTTCGACACTCAAGCCCCGACTTTTCGCCACATTGAATTTGAGGCATACAAGGCCCAACGTGTTGAGCCGCCGCCGGACCTTTATCCGCAGCTGCCCAAAGTAAAGAACGTTCTTGATGCCTTTGGTATTGCCTATTTTGAAAAGGACGGTTACGAGGCGGATGATTTGATTGCGACAATTACCAAGAGAGTCATAGAGTCAAAGAGCCATAGAGCCAAAGTGGTTATTTTATCGGGTGATCGTGACGTCCTACAGCTGGTTGATGGCAATACCAAGGTTCAAATGTCGGGGTGGAATCTCAAAGAGACTAGCTTGTACGGGGTGAAACAAGTGAGGGAAAAATATGGGCTAGAACCTCACCAGATGGTTGATTTTAAGGCCTTATGTGGCGATCCTTCAGACAATGTTCCTGGAATTAGCGGAATTGGGCCAAAAACCGCCAGTCAACTTTTGCAACAGTTTCATACCCTGGAAAATCTTTTTAAGCACGTCAAGGAGACTCCTTTGCGTCTGAGAGAAAAGCTGGAATCAGGTAAAGATATTGCACTTGCTGCGAAGCGATTGGTGGAGTTGGATCGGAATGTGGATATAGAGTTGGAGTTGGGGACGCTTGAATTTAAGCCCGACTGGGAGAAAGTAAGAGAGGAGTATGAGGGTTTGGGGTTTAAAAGTATTGTGGCAAAAATTCAGGGAAGCGACAAAGAGCCAGAAGAGCCAAAGGAGTCAAAGTCCAAAAAGACTCAGGGCGAAAAACAGCTTGATTTGATTTGATGAGAGTTGCTTTAGTGCATGACTTTTTAATTGAATACGGGGGGGCGGAAAGAGTCCTGGAGGCACTACATGAAATCTGGCCCAAAGCGCCACTTTATACGGCTTTTTACGATCCAGATTCTCTAGGAATCAATGCGAGCAGATTCAAAGGCTGGAAGACAATTACCAGTTGGGGGATAAAATTGCCCTTTTGGCAAAAATTAGTTTCACCTTACCGAGTTTTTTCCAAAAGTTTTTTTGAAAGTTTTGATCTTTCAGGGTTTGATTTAGTTATCTCCTCATCAAATGCCTATCTTGCCAAAGCGGTCAAAGTTCCCAAAGGTGTCCATATCTGCTATTGCCACACGCCGCCAAGATTTTTATATGGTTACCCAACAGCTTCTAATTGGCGTAAAAATCCAGCATTGCGAGTTATCGGAGAAGTTATCAATCACTTTATGCGCGTTTGGGATTTTGAGATTGCACAAGTGCCTCAAAGAGTCAAAGAGCCAGAGAGCCAAAGTCAGGGTAGAGTAGATTATTTTATTGCCAATTCAAAGGAAGTTGCGGCGAGGATTAAGAAATTTTACCGCCGGGACTCAACGGTTATTTATCCACCGGTTGACGTAAAAAAGTTCACAGTTCACAGTCGACAGTTCACAGAGAAAAAGAAAACCGTGAACCGTGAACCGTCAACCGATTACTTCTTGGTCGTTTCACGCTTGGTTGCTGCCAAAAAGGTTGATGTTGCGGTAGAGGTTTGTGCCAAGCTTGGTTTGCCACTTAAAGTGATTGGTGCGGGAAGGGAGTTTGAATCACTCAAAGAGCTTGCAGACAGACTACAGTCTACAGACTACAGCAAAAGAAAAAAAGCCGTAGACCGTAGACCGTCGACAGTAGACTTCCTCGGCGAGGTTTCCGACGATGAATTGGTCCGACTATATCAAAACTGTCGGGCGGTCATTTTCCCCGCCCTCCAAGAGGATTTTGGCCTGGTGCCGGTTGAGGCAATGGCCGCCGGAAAACCAGTCATTGTTAATGCCGAGGGTGGAGTTTTGGAATCGGTTATTGATTGGTCAGTCGGCGGTAAAGGTAAGTGTACCGGTGTTTATCTTGACCCACCGACAGCAGGTTCTCTAACTTTAGCCATTAACAATTTTTTCGATCTTGAGAAAAAAGGTTATTTCGATCCCAAATTCATCCGAGCTCATGCCCAAAAATTTAGCAAGGAAAGATTCAAAAAAGAGATTTTAAAATTTGTCGAATCTTGTATTTCTAAAAAATCTATGCTAAAGAAAAACCAGTAATGAAAATTTTAGTAATTTCGGATATTCACGGCAATCCGAGCGCGCTGAAGGCAGTTCTTAAGAAACACGGCAAGGTAGACGAAATTTGGGCAATTGGCGATTATATCGGTTTTTGTCCGGACCCCGAAGGAGTCGTTGCGATTTTAAAGAAGCTTCCGAATTTGGTCGCGGCTGTCAAGGGAAATTGGGAACATTTGTATCTTAGTAATTTTGATGTTACTAAAGCTCCCGGTGCGCCAGGTAATGCTACGAAGGAGGATTTGGTAAAAGTCGTCACCGATGGAATGAGCAGGGTGACCGGGGAAGTCAAAGAGTACATTGCTTCGTTGCCTGACAGTAAAATAGTCGAAAAAGGCGGTAAGAAATTTCATTTGGCCCATTGTGCAGCTTATGATCCATTTGACGGATCGGTAGAATCCAATGAGGGTCTTGAGAAAAGCATCAAAGCTTCGGATGCCGATGTTTTCATCAACGGCGACATGCACATTCAGAAAAAAATCGAATATAAGGGAAGGCTGTTTTTGAATCCTGGTGCGGTCTCTTGGCCCTCAAGTGGCAAAATGGGTGCCCAATGTATGATTCTTGAAGTCAACGGTAGCTTGAAGGTTAAATTTGATAATGTGCCTTATGATTATAAAAAAGTTTACAAGGAGCTTGAGAAAATTAATCTGCCGCGCCGCCACAACTTTTTGAAAGCTAAACCTCTTTGGGATTAAGACATGGAGACTTCCGAGCTAGCAAAGTTTGCGGAAAGCGAGGAAAATTCCCGGATTCGGGCGGAAATTTGGGGAGATTTTGTTGGGTGGGATAACCGTCGCCGTGGAGAAAACGGCTTTCTGGTCAGTCAGCTAAATCAGCACCGTGCAAGGAGAGTCCTTGACGTAGCGGTTGGTGACGGTGTCGATACAATTTATCTTTTACAGCAAGGATTTGATGTCCAATCAAATGAGTTAGATGAGGCATTTCGCCAAAAAGCAATTGAAAATGCCAAAAAAGTAGGAATCCCATTAAAACCAACAGATCTCGACTGGCGGAATCTGGCAGATGGTTATCATTCTAACTCGCAAGATGCAATTATATGCATTGGTAATTCGCTGGCATGTTTATTCGGACGGGAAAATCAGCAAGAAGCGGTGAGGCAATTTTTTCGAGTTCTCAAGTCGGGTGGGGCCTTGCTAATTGATGAGAGAAATTATCAGAGGATTTTGGAGAATAGAGAAGCGGCTCTTTCTGGAGAATTACACTCGAGTGGGCGTTATCTTTATACTGGAACGATTAAGGTTGGATCTAGGTTTGTGTCAATTAACGATGATGCGATATACATCGAATACATCCATAAACAAAGTGGTAAAAAGGCATATAATAAAGTTTACCCTTTTAAAAAAGGAGAATTATTGGGACTGCTTCGAGAAGCTGGGTTTTCCAAAGTTCAACAATTTAGCGATTATCAACTGGGCAATAATCCAGAAGCCGATTTCTATCAGTACGTTTGTGTAAAGTAGATTCCTCAAAAGCTGATATTGTATAATACTGTATAATACCAGTGGTGGAAAAATCGATATTAACAATCAAACAGGCTGCTAAACTTCTGCAGGTTGATCCTAACACGATTTATCGCTGGGCACGAGACGGAAAATTCCCGGCATCAAAGATTGGTAAGGAGTGGCGGGTTTTGAGGGCGGATGTCCTAAATTTTATTGAAAGCCATAAAAAAAGAAGCCAATTTCTAAGTGAAACTCAAGAAGCAGAACTGATTAAGGCCCTCGTCGGTAGACGGGAAATTCCACTAAAGTTTGAATATCTCGGGGAAGGAGCAGACCGTTATACGTCTCTTGCCCACCCGAAAGAAGTAGGCGGGGAAACGGAACTTGATATTTTTCTACCCAACGAAAGAAAGTTTACGCATTATTTGGAGGGTAAGATCTTTAATCTTTTAGATCTTGGCTGTGGAGATGGAAAGAAAGCCGCATTTTTTATAAGTCACATAAATAAAAGTGCTTCGGCTTACTTTGCATTGGATATCAGCTCAAGAATGCTAGAAATAGCGGTTAACAATATACAACTTGCTCACCCAAATTTGCCCTATGAGACTTTTGAAGATGATTTTGAATTTGGAAATATTGCCAATGTTACCTACTATCTTAATAGAAGATACCAGAGCAGAAATTTAATTATTTTTCTTGGAAATACGATAGGAAATCTCTCCGATGCCCATCGAGTTTTAGTAAACCTTCGAGAAAGTATGTCTGACGAAGATTTTTTGATTGTAGGCCTTGCTTATTACAACCCGAAAAATATTCCGGTTTCCTCTTACAATAACCCCAACATCATTGAGGTTTTATGGTCAGTACCTGAAAAAATAGGTATTAAACGACCAGACGCTAAAATTTACTGGACGTACAATAAGGCAAAAAGACAGCTTGAATGCCAATTAGAATTTTTAAAAGATTGGAGACAAACCTTTGGGGTAAATTTTTTGCAATTTGCAAGCGGTCAAAGGATAAGAATGGCTATTTCAAGGAGATTTAACAGAGAAGATATATTTGAACTGTTCGCGGAGGCAGGATTTAAAATAGAGTTTTTGGTTAATGACAAGGATAATGCTTTAATTTTAAGCAAGCCTCATAGTTGGGAAAAGAAAATTTAGACGACTGCAGTCTCTCAATTTTTCTGCTAAAATCTTCCAAATATGCCTGAGTTACCAGAAGTAACGGTAATAGTTAACCAGTTGAATCAAAAACTTAAGGGTTTGGTTTTGGAGTCTGTCGAATACGACTGGCCGAAGAAGTTTTTTTGGGGAAAATTTTCAATAAAGGACTTAAAGGACCAGAAGGTTGAGAAGGTTGAGAGGATTGGGAAGATTATCTTAGTTAGATTTGAAAATAGGATTACCGTTTTGATCCATCTAAAATTGACTGGCCAGTTGATTTATCAGGACAAAAAGGCTCGCGTTGCGGGGGGCCATCCGATTCCGCCTTTGAATTTGCCGGCTCCCAATAAAACCACTAGAGTCACTTTTACTTTTACGGGTGGTGTTCCCACTTCGTCAAGACTTCGAGGGACGAGTCACTTGTATTTTAATGATCTTCGCAAGTTTGGCTGGGTCAAAATAGTCGAGAGTGAAGAGTCGAAGGTCAAAGAGGCCATTGGGACGGAGCTGGGGCCGGATCCGCTGGAGGTGAGTTATGGAGAGTTTAGAGAACGTTTGGCAAAAAGGGGACAAGCAAGAATCAAAAAGCTGCTTATGGATCAAGAGTTCATTGCCGGTGTCGGCAATATCTATTCTGATGAGGCGCTGTGGCGGGCCAAGATTCACCCCAGGCGATCGGCTGCAAGCCTTTCATCAGGTGAGATTAGAGGTTTGTATGATGGTATTCGAGACAGTTTGAATCTGGCGATTGACAAGGGTGGATCCAGCGCCAACGCATTTGTTGATAGCGGCGGAGAGCGAGGCTTGTATCTTTCGTTTGCTCATGCGTATCATATGACCGGGAAGCCATGCGAACGTTGCGGAACTCCCATTGTGCGCTCTAAAATGGATGGACGAAGCGCACACTTCTGCCCTAACTGCCAGCGCTTAAGATAGATTTTGCCAGAATGCAGTTCATTTCCCGTTCATATTTTGAAGTTTTTAAAAGGAGAGATTTTACTGTTCTTATTTTGACCCTTCTTTTAGGTCAGGTAGCCTCTGGGTTTTTGCTTCTCGCGCTTATAAATTCGGTTTTTAGCAAAACGGGCAGTAATTTTGGTGTTTCGGGAGTAGTCTTGTCATTGGCCTTGCCTGGTTTTCTTTTGATTGCATTGGCTGGTTTGGTCGCAGACCTGTTTGATCGCAAAAAAGTGATAATTGCTGCCAATTTTGCAATAAGTTTAGTAGTTCTTTTGATTCTTTTTTCCCTGGAGAAGGTTTATGCTTCTATTTCACTTTCTTTTTTGTATTTTGCGGGGAACACCTTTTTCATCCCGGCTACTTCGGCGGCAAGCGGCCAGCTTGTCAGGAAAAACCAACTGACAAGTGCCAACTCGATTTTCATTTTGGCATTGGCTGGTGGCCAAATTTTGGGGCTTTTTATTGCTTCAATTTTGCATTTTTTCTTCGCGAGCATCACTGTTTTAATTATTTGTGAGGTCTTATTGGTAATTGCCATATTGCTGCCTTTGGCATTGCCGCCTCTTGTTCCTCGCAAGGATAGTGTTTCCTTTTACGGAAAGATTGTCGATATTGCTCGTGGTTTTATTTATGTTTTCAAATCGAACGTTATTTGGTTTTTCTTTTTAACCTTTGCAGCAATGCAGGGAATTGTCGCCTTTGGTGCAACCTTAGGACCCGGATTTTTTGCTGAAGTAATGGGAGTGACAATTGACAAAAGCCCAATTTTGGTAATGCCATTTGTGGCAACAGGGATACTTCTTGGGGCACTTTATGTTCATAATCCAAAAATTAGAGAGAGTTTTTTTGTGACTGTAGGGCTGGGGACTTTGGGGGCAATGGCGGCTATTTTAGGACTCGTTTTACAGTTTAACTTACTGACGAGCGAATTGTTGTTTGTTCTACTTTCTTTGTTTTTAACAAGCGCCGGTTTTGGAGTAATTGTGCCAATGATTGCCTCACGGGTGGCTTTGCAAAAAAGAGTTCCCCATCACAATCAAGGGACAGTTTTTGGAGCCTATATTATTCTGGCTGCCTTTCTGGCTTCTATTATGTCGCCGTTTGCGGCTCTCTTGGAGATTTTAATAGGTTATATTAATGTTATTCTTTTTAGCGGCCTTACTTTTCTCTTGGCTGCATTCAGCTTTAGTATTCTTGCAAGAAAATGGAAATTTTAGGTCTTTCGCTTTTTAACTTTCGCAATTTTTCCTCCAAAAAGCTGATTTTTGACAAAAATTTGACGGTGATTATTGGTCCAAACGGCAGCGGCAAAAGCAATATCCTGGAGGCAATGTCTCTTCTTTCTGGAATTCGGCCGCTTCATGTGCAATCGGATATTGACCTTGTTAAATTCGGCAAAAGCGAGGCCGCGATTCAGGGCAAAGTTTCTGATGGCCAGGACACTAAAATGTTAATCATTAACTTTCAAATTGTTGATCAGGATTATGTTAAAAAATCGTATCTTATCGGTGCTTTCAAAAAGAGACTTGCTGATTTTGCCAACATTATCTCAATTATCGTTTTTCATCCACAGGATCTTGAGCTGGTTAGTGGATCACCGAGCCTCAGGCGCCATCACCTAGACAGTCTTCTTTCCGCGATTGATCGGGTTTACTGGCGTAATCTTGCTTCCTACAACAAAATTATCGTGCGCAGAAATAAGGTCCTAGCGAGGATTCTTGAGGGTAAATCAAAAAAGGCAGAACTTGATTTTTGGGATGAGAGATTAGTAGAACATGGTAAGTATATTTCGGGCAAAAGAGAGGATTTTTTCGAATTCCTCAATTTTATAGAACGCAGCATGCCCTTGGTCGGTCAGCAAAAGTTAGGCTGGGAGCTAAAACAAAGCACTATTTCGCAGGAGAAGCTCCTGAAGAATCGAGAGCGAGATATTGCAGCCGGCATAACTCTCTCGGGGCCTCATCGCGACGACTTCAAATTTCTACGGGCGGGGCGCGACCTTTCTTTTTTCGGTTCGCGTGGCGAGACGAGAATGGCAGTTTTGGCCTTGAAGCTTGCCGAGTTGGAATATGTTCGGGTTAAAAACTTAACAATGCCGATTTTGGCACTTGATGATATTTTTTCGGAGCTTGATTGGGAACATAGAGAGGCAGTAATTGAAGCAGTTGGAAAGCAGCAGACAATTATTACCGCAGCAGAAGTTGATTCAGTGCCGAAAGAACTTCTTAAGAAGGCAAGGATTGTGAAGTTGGGGTAGATATAGCCTGGGAAAAATACGGGTCTTTGGAAACTTCCATCGTTGCGTTAATGACTTGCTGGATTTTTGCTTTTGCTTCTGGTGGCACCTGGCTGCTTCTGAAAAATCTGTCTATTAAGACAATCGTTGATGAGTACTCGATGACTTTTATGTCTAGAAGATCATAAATATTAGCATCTAAGGAACGGGCGAGTTTTCTTAAGACGATCAATGGTGGATTTTCCACCGGATTCTTTGCGTTTTCTCTTTCCAGTTGAGACAAATATCCTTGTGAAATTCCAGCGGATGAGGCGATCTTGCCTTGAGAGGGACGGTCGGGGTGATTAATACGCAACTGGAGGATTCTGTCGCCAACTCGCTCATATGTCGGTAGGTAATCGATATATCTTACGGATGGAATTTCCACCTCCGCAATGAATCGTGGAACAAAGTCTTCAATTAATCTTCTTGTTGGAACTTGCGGATTAAGTCCTGCGACCTGTTTAGCTTGAGGCTTAAGAAAGACGTCTGTGTCGGCTAAACCTTGATCATAAAAATTGATTCCCACGCCTAGAGCCCTGGCTAAACTGAGAATAGTTTTGTAGCGAGGGTTTTCTATCTTGTCGCTTTCAATACTGCACAGATACCCTTGGCTTAACCCCGTTTCGACAGCCAGTCTTTTTTGGCTCCAACCAGTTGATTCTCGCAGACTTCTGATCAGGTTGCCGCCACGAAGAATCTCTGTCGGCATTTCCCCTTCGTGTTTTACTTGTAGTTTTTCTTGCGTTATGGCGAGATTTATACTATCTAAGGTTGTTGAAGTCAAATTCAGAAAATTTACTTGACTCAAGCTATAATTTCCCGCATAATTAACGCACCACTCCGCTCTGCAAAGCAGAGCTTCGAGGTGCAAACATGTACCAACCAAAATTTACGATAACTAATCAAATCCTCAAATACATTGGCAGGATTGAGGCGGCCCGCGAGATTATCGAGAACGCACCTCTTGTGCCTGCTTACGAGGTTAAGTTTCGCCAAGAAGCCATAATTAGAACTGTTCACCATGGCACTCATATCGAAGGAAACCCTTTAAATACAGGTGAGGTGGCAGCGGTTTTGGAAGGTCAGGAAATTGATGCACGAGATCGTGACATTCAGGAAATTTTAAACTATAGAAATGTTTTGAAGTACATAGAGAAGAGTCAAAGAGACAGAGAGCCAGAGAGACAGAGAATTAGCGAAAAGGACTTATTGGCACTCCACAAATTAACAGTCGAGAAAATATTGTCAAAAGAAAGGTCAGGTAAGTATCGCAAAACGCAAGTTGTGGTCAAAAATTCCAAAACCGGGGAGATAAGTTTTAAACCCCCTAGCCCTGCTGAAGTCCCGGACTTGACGTTGGAGTTTTTAGATTGGTTAAACTCTCGATCAGAGTCTGTCCATCCTGTACTTGCAGCAGGCATTACTCACTATGTTTTAGCCTATATTCATCCTTTTGTAGACGGAAACGGCAGAGTAGCCAGGTCCCTTGCGACAATGGTTCTTTTTGCCAGAGGTTACGATATTAAGAAGTTTTTCTCGATTGAGGAGTATTTTGACCGAGATGCTAAACGATATTATCAAACCCTGCAGAGCGTTTCGAATCAAAAATCCGACACATTATCAGACCGCGATTTGACCGTTTGGCTGGAATATTTTTGTGAAGGATTGGCAGAGGAACTTGCTCGAGTTAAGGAAAGAGTCCAAAAATTATCACTCGATTCGCGTCTAAAAGGCAGAACTGGCCAAATTACACTTTCCGAGCGGCAAATGAAGCTTGTCGAATACATCGAAACCTATGGCTCGATCAATAACCGCGCCTGGCGCAGTTTGTTGCCTGACTTTTCTGATGATACAATCTTGCGGGATCTTAAGGATTTGCAGAAAAAGAAACTTATTAAGAAAAAGGGCAGCACTAAAGGGGCTGTATACATCTTAAAGTGACAAAGTTACAAAGAGCCAGAGGAGACAGAGACAAAGCAAATAAGGGTTATCACAAACTCATTGTTTGGCTCTATGACTCTCTGTAACTTTTGAAGAAAAATGAAATTCTCCACTTTAGCCCAATATTTTGAAAAACTCGAAGCAACCTCTAAGCGTTTAGAACTTGTAGATATTCTCTCTCAGCTTTTTAAGGAGGCAAAAGCGGAGGAAATCGGCAAGATTTGTTATTTGATTCAGGGAAGGGTAGCGCCGTTTTTTGAGCCAACGGAGCTGGGAATGGCAGAATCTTTGGTTGCGCAGGCGGTAGGTCGAGCTTTTAATAAGGACAAGGAATCAGTTATTAAGTTGTATCGTCAAAAGGGAAATTTTGGATTGGCTGCTGCACAATTGGCATCGAAAGTCAAAGTCAAAGTGAAAAGTGAAAAGTCAGTATCGGAAGTGTTTGGAGAATTGCGTAAGATTGCGGAATTTTCCGGTGAAGGAACAGTTGAGAAGAAGATTTCAACACTTTCTGATCTTTTGACAAGACTTGACCCAACATCCGTCAAGCATGTAGTCAATATCCCGCTTGGGACACTGAGACTTGGAATCGGCGACCCGACCGTTTTGGATGCGTTGTCTTTGGCCAAGCGAGGTGATAAGTCGTTGCGGCCGGTCCTTGAGGATGCCTACAACAAAACCAGCGATTTGGGTTATGTTGCAGAAAGATATTTTAAAAAAGGTGAAAAGGGCCTCAAGAGCATCAAATTAGTCGTGGGTAAACCGGTCAGGCCGGCACTTGCCGAGCGATTACCCTCTGCAGAAGAGGCAGTTAAAAGGTTGGGGCCGGAGTTTGCCGCAGAGCCGAAATTTGACGGATTT
>CAZBJS010000003.1:5504-7932 GCA_964492295.1 uncultured Gammaproteobacteria bacterium | reverse complement strand
GGCAGTTAAAAGGTTGGGGCCGGAGTTTGCCGCAGAGCCGAAATTTGACGGATTTCGGGTTGCGGTTCACTTGGACAGATCGAGAAAGGCGGGTTCTGTCATAGAACAAAGTCAAAAGTCAAAAGTCAAAAGTCAAAAGTTTCAACCTTTTGTGCAACTGTACTCAAGAAATCTTGAGAATACAACCCACGCATTTCCGGATATTGTGCGTGGAGCCCAAAGGGAAATCAAGGCAAAAAGCGCGATTTTGGAAGGAGAAGCGATTGCTTATAACCCGCAAACAGAGGAGTTTCTGCCCTTTCAGGAAACGACTAAAAGAAGACGCAAATATAAAATCGAGGAAATGGTCAAGAAACTGCCTTTGGTGCTTTTTGCCTTCGATCTTTTATATCTTAACGGCAAAGACATAACGGGCAAACCATATCGTGAAAGAAGAAAACTTTTGCAGTCAATAGTTACAAAAGATGGTTCGACAGTTCGGCTTGCAAAGGAGCGGGTTCTTCATAAGGCAGAAGATATCACAAAATTTTTCAACGAGGCGGTTTCGGAAGGGTTGGAAGGGTTAATGCTTAAAAAATTAGATGGTCCATACGTTGCCGGTGGTCGTGGATTTCATTGGATCAAGTTCAAAAGAAGCCAAGCTGGGGAGCTGACCGACACCGTTGATTGTGTGCTTTTGGGGGTCTACAGCGGACGAGGTAAAAGAGTTGCGTTTGGGGTTGGGGGGCTTTTGGTAGGCGTTTATGATGACAGGGGTGATCAGTTTGTGACAATTTCGCGAGTCGGCACTGGGCTAACCGATGAGGAGTTTAGGAAAGTCAATGAGCTTTCCAAAAAAATCAGAGTTTTCCACAAACCTGCGAGGGTCAACTCCAAAATCGAGCCTAGCTTTTGGGTTGTGCCAAAAGTGGTTTTGGAGATTTATGCAGATGAGATTACTCGCTCGCCAGTTCACACTGCTGGATGGGATGGAAAGTCTGGTTTTGCCTTAAGATTTCCTCGCCTTGTCAAATTTCGGGACGAAAAAAACCCCGAAGACGCAACCAGCGTTGAAGAAATAAAAAAAATGTATAAAGGGCAATTTGGCAAAAGGAAGCATTAACTCGCTATGGCTGAATCCGGCTATGAAATTTCCAAGAAAGATTTACAGAAAGTTTTTGACTACATAGAAAACTACTGGCCAAAACTGGTTCGGGTAAACAAAAAAGATAAAGGTTCTTTAATTGGGTTGCCCAACCCCTATGTTGTTCCTTCCGACAGCGAGATTTTTCAGGAGCAGTATTACTGGGACTCATATCCTGTGGTGCGGGCTCTTATTGATCATCCAAAATACAGTAAGGTAGCAATTGGTATGGTCGACAATCTTCTTTATCTGGTTGAGCGATTTGGTATTGTTCCTAACGCCTCAAGGTTCTATTTCCTGTCGCGTTCGCAGCCGCCACTTCTTTCGAGCATGGTTTTTATAGTCTTTGAGAAAACGCGCGATAAAGCATGGTTTAGGCGGGCTATCAAGTTGGTCGAGCGAGAGTACGGCGACGTTTGGATGGGCCAAACTCATTTGGCGAACTTTCGTCTGGTCTGGCACGGATTGTCACGCTACTATGATATCAATGCGCTAGATGCTTTGGCCGAAGCTGAATCCGGATGGGATATGACCTCCCGCTTCGGGGGTAAGTGTCTTGATTTTGTGCCTGTTGACCTCAACTGTCTTTTATATCTTTACGAGAAGGATTTCGAGAGGGCTTATGAGATTTTAGGGGATAAAAAAACAAGCAAGAAATACCGCCTTTTCGCACAGAGGCGAGCTGAGGTTGTCAATGGGCTAATGTGGGGCGAGAAAGCAGGCTTCTTTTTTGACTACGATTTCATGCATCACAGGCGTTCTCACCTAATTACCACGGCCGGAGTCTACCCGATGAATGTAGGAATATCCTCCCGAGATCAGGCTGAAAAGATAACTCATGTGGTGGAGGCAGTTCTTCAGAAAAACTATGGAATTGCCCAATCGGTCCGATTCGTAGAAAATAAACAATGGGACTGGCCAAATGGCTGGGCGCCGATTCAGGTAAGGGTTATTGAGGGATTGATGCGTTATGGTTATAACAGATTAGCGCTTAGGATTGTCAAAAAATGGCTTTTTTTGAACGTTGAAATTTTTCGCAAAACTGGCAAACTTTGGGAAAAATATGATGTAGTGCACGGGACAATCGGTATGCCGGACAGATATCCAACCCCTCATGGGTTTGCCTGGACCAATGCTTGTTTTTTGATTCTTGTCGGCATTATGGAATTTCTGGAGAAAAGTTCGCATGAGCGAGCGACTCCTGTTTGGCTAGTCCGCCACCTCGGCTGGCACTAAGAAAAATTCAAAATTCAAAATTGGCGTTAAAACGTTTAAATTGACAATAGCCTTTTCATAGAGCAAAAT
>CAZBJS010000003.1:2795-5404 GCA_964492295.1 uncultured Gammaproteobacteria bacterium | reverse complement strand
TCAAAATTGGCGTTAAAACGTTTAAATTGACAATAGCCTTTTCATAGAGCAAAATGGGGATGTTTTTAATCGATGAAGTTCGTTGCTGACTTACACCTTCATAGTAAATACTCGCGCGCGGTTTCTCAACAGATGGTTCTTGCGAAAATGGTCGAGTGGGCCAGGTATAAGGGGATTTCGGTTTTGGCAACAGGTGATTTCACCCATCCATATTGGTTTGAAACATTAAGAAATGAACTTGAAGAAGCGAGGAATGGACTGTATAAACTTAAGACTACGGTCCACAGTCCACAGACTACAGCAGTAGAAAGTAGACGGTCGACTGAAGACAAGCAGGATGTTTACTTCCTGTTGTCCTGTGAAATTTCCTCCATCTACACACAGGGCGATAAAGTCAGAAGGATCCACAATTTATTCTTTTTCCCCTCGATAGCTTCGGTTGAAAAACTCAACAATGAGCTTTTGAAACGTGGTGCCAATCTTCGCTCCGATGGCCGGCCGATTGTTGGGATTTCTTCAAGGGATCTTGCCCAAATTGCCCTTTCTTGTGATCAGAAAGCCCTAATCATTCCAGCGCATGCCTGGACTCCGTGGTTTTCGATTTTTGGTTCATTTTCAGGGTTTGATTCGATCGAAGAATGTTTCAGGGATATGGCCGGCCACATTTACGCTATAGAAACTGGACTTTCTTCAGATCCGGCGATGAATTGGCGAATCGCCGATTTAGAGGGAAGATCAATTCTTTCCTTTTCTGACGCCCATTCACTAATGAAAATGGGCAGAGAAGCAACGGT
The DNA here is from genome assembly GCA_964492295.1 of uncultured Gammaproteobacteria bacterium. GTDB lineage: Bacteria > Patescibacteriota > Microgenomatia > Curtissbacterales > GWA2-41-24 > CAZBJS01. The sequence continues at coordinate 4,610 of CAZBJS010000003.1, read as the reverse complement.
GTTTGAGGCAGAAGAAATCAGCTATGACAGCATCTACAATGCAATCATAGGGACAAAGAGACAAAGAGCCGGGGGAGACAAAGAAAACGACTCTGTCTCATTTGGCTCCTCTGCTACCTCTGTAACTTCTCCTCAAATTGCCTTCACCATCGAGTTTTATCCTGAAGAGGGCAAATATCACTTTACAGGCCACCGAAACTGTAACTTTAGCCAAAGCCCCCGAGAAACAGAGAAAGACGGCAATATTTGTCCAGTTTGTGGAAGGCAATTGACTATCGGAGTGATGCACAGAGTTGAAGAATTGGCAACTCAAAACTCCCGTCTACCAAAGCCCCCGCCAGCAATGCTTCGCAACGCGATGCGGGCTGGTGGCACTGGCGGGCAGGCAAAATTTAAAATTCAAAATATTAATGGAGTCCGGTGGGTTTATCCTGAGGGTAACAGCCGGCCACCCTATGTTTCTTTAGTGCCCCTGGACGAGATTTTGGCAGAAGCCTTGGGATCGTCCGTTGGCACCAAAAAAGTCATGGATCAATACATGACTTTGGTTGGTGCCTCTGGAAGTGAATTTAATGTGCTATTGAAGACCGATCTTGTCGAGATTGCCAAATATGCATCTTCTCGAGTCGTCGAGGGGATCGGCAAAATCAGATCAGGAGACATTGTTGTTGAACCAGGATATGATGGCAAGTATGGAGTGGTCAAAATTTGGCAAGAGACTCAAGAGGATACCGACAATGCTGGGCAGGAAAATCAAAAAGGCCAGCTTAACTTATTTGCGTAGGGAGGTGATCTGGTGATCAGAAGCGCCGATACAAACAGGAATTTAGTAGCAGCCGTTTCTTATCTTCTATTCTTCATAACCGGAATCGTCATTCTCTTGGTCGAAAAAGAAGACCGTTTTATTAGATTTCATGCATTCCAGTCAACACTTGTCTTCGGTGGTCTATTCGTAGCAAGCTTTATCCTTGATTTGATTTTGGCCCCCATAGACCTTTTGGCAACGCTGGTTAACACGCTGATCTGGATAGCGATCATCATAGTCTGGGCAAGCTCCATCGTCAGGGCTTATCAGGGGAAAATTTTCAAATGGCCAATTGCAGGGAATCTTGCTCAAAAACAAGTCGGGTGATCAAATTCTTAGCCTGATGTCCAGATAACCTGATATCCTGATGACCCAAAAATGCTTTTTGAAAACAGGACTCATGCGGGAGAGCAACTTGCCAAGAAGCTTTCCAGACTCAAATTAAAACCCCGTGAGGCTGTCGTTGTGGGCATTCCCCGTGGAGGAGTAGTAGTTGCAAATGTTATTGCTCGCGGATTGCAGATGCCTCTGAAAGTAGTCATCATCAAGAAACTTTCTGCACCGGCAAATCCGGAGTTGGCAATTGGGGCGATTTCCTCGCATGGCCTGCCGGTGTTGGATCGGTGGTTGATTGCCGACCTTGGTATTTCTTCCGATTATCTAAAGAAGGAAATAATCAAAAAAAGAAAAGAAGCAAGATCGCGCGAAAAATTTTTGCAAGCCCCGATCACTAACGGCGATTTTGAAGGTAGAACCGTGATCGTTGTTGATGATGGTTTGGCAACCGGTCAAACTGCCAGGGCTGCTGCCAAGATCCTAAAAGCTGCCAAAGCGGCAAAGATAATTCTGGCGGTGCCGTGCGCATCTCCTGGGACCTTGGAGGCTGTCGGTGGTGATTTTGACAAAATTGTTTGTCTTGAAGAAAGAGCAGATTTCTGGGCAGTAGGGCAATTTTATCGCGATTTTCGGCCGGTGAGTGATGAAGAAGTGAAGCAGATACTAAAATAAAT
>CAZBJS010000003.1:0-2695 GCA_964492295.1 uncultured Gammaproteobacteria bacterium | reverse complement strand
GCAATTTAGCAATTTTTGCAAGATGAAACTAATAGTTGGTTTTGGAAATCCTGGTGAGAAGTACAAGAATTCCCGTCACAATATCGGTTTTATAGTTGTCGATGCTTATGCTCGCGAGAAAAATCTTGGTTGGCGCTATAGCCAGGATTTGATGAGTTACTACATCAGGAGCGATGATTTTATGCTGGTTAAGCCAACAACCTACATGAATAAATCCGGGGAAGCAGTAAGACAGGTCTCCGAGTTTTATAAAGTCGAGACTGCCGATATTGTGGTAATTCACGACGATTTGGATTTGGATTTCGGGAAAATCCGTCTGTCTTTTGACAGCACAAGCGCCGGTCATCGCGGTGTTGATAGCCTTATTGAAAGTTTAGGAGGCTTTGAATTTGGAAGATTAAGGGTAGGAATTGGTCGGCCCAAGGAGGGTAGTGGAAGTGCGCAGGAAAAAGCGGCGATTGTCGAAAAATATGTCCTTTCTGAATTTTCAGACAGCCAAAAGAGTCAGCTCCCATCGGTTTTAAAAAGATGCATGGAGGCAACCGAATCTTATCTGGATGAGGGAATAGAGGCAACAATGAACCGGTTTAATTGACAATTAACAGTTGACATTTGACAATTGACGTGTGCCTTCAGTTGTAGAGCTTCTTAATTTTGTCGAGTACCTGATTTCTACTTGGGGAATTTTGATTGTTCCTATCGGCGCTTTTTTGGAAAATTCGGTAATTTTAAGTTTCATTTTTCCCGGAGTTACCGTTATTTTTCTTTCAGGATTTGTCTTGCGAACTACCGGAGATAATTTGGGTCTGATTATCGCTTTGGCAACAATCGGCGCTTTTTTGGGTGATAATTTAGATTATTTTATAGGCAAAAGAGCAAGTCTATTAATCGAGCAGAAACCGCTTTTTACGAAACCGATACATTTGGTGAGACCATTTTTGAAAAGGCACGGAATTTGGGCAGTTTTTGTCGGTAGATTCAATTCTTGGAGCCGAGCTTGGATTGCTATGGCTTGTGGTGTCACCAATTTCTCTTACATTAAATTTGCATTGGTGTCTTTCGTTTCGGCTTTTGTCTGGACAACCTTATGGATAGTTGGAGGCTATCTTGTCGGGGGTAATCGAGGGCTTATCGAAGAGTGGCTCTCGAGAGTATCACTTGTGGCCTGGATTGGCATTATTGCTCTTCTTGTTTATTATTTTAGGAGTAGAATAAAACTAGTTCATGATCTGGTATTATTTACGACGAAAAAATATACGATGAGGATTCGAGATGGGATCAAACGATCAAATAAACTTTAATAACCAGGTTTACGAGTTAGTTCGCAAAATCCCCAAAGGCAAAGTGTCAACATATGGAGAAATAGCTAAGGTAATTCAAAAATACGAGAGCGTATTTTCTACAAGTAGAAAAGCAAAAATCAAAATGCAAAAATACAAAACAAAATTCAAAATAAACAACCGGTTTTTACCAAGATTGGTTGGATTTGTTCTTCATCAAAACCAAGACCCAAATGTGCCTTGTCATAGAATTGTTGACCGTAATGGGAGGCTGGCTCCGAATTTTGGCGGTCCTTCGCTAAAAAGCTACGGACGCCTAGTCCCCGCGAAGTTTCAACGTAGTGGGGTATTCGATGGGGCAGAAGAGCAAAAAAGGAGATTGCTTGCTGAAGGTGTTAAATTCATTGATGAGATACATGTTGATCTTGGCTCTTGCCTCTGGAAAGCATAGGTTTGAGCATGCAGGTTCGTATTATTGTTTCTGGCTACGTTCAAGGGGTGTTTTTTCGCCATAGTGCAAAGCAACAGGCGGAGCAACTTGATTTGGTAGGTTGGGTTAAAAATAATCCTGATGGTTCAGTGGAGGCGTTAGCCCAAGGAGAGAAAAAAGCTCTTGACGACTTTATTAATTGGTGCAAAAAAGGTCCGTCATTTGCCAAGGTAGAAAAGATTGAGGTTAAGTGGAATGAGAAATCTGAGAATTACGATCAGTTTGAGATTATCAGATGAGAATGGCAGAAGTTTGTGTGGGAACCAGTGGCTGGCCCCAAAGTATACTTACTTGCTCCCGTGGTCTACATCCACGCGTTCCAAGGGCGTATCTTCGGGGTAAAGTTTATGGGTAAGGTCTATGTTGGTACCTCTGGATGGGTGTACTCTGATTGGAGAGGGAATTTTTATCCTAAGGATCTGCCGCAGCGAAGATGGCTTGAATTTTATTCCCAGCACTTCAAAACGGTTGAAGTAAACAGCACTTTTTATCATCAGATGAAGCCGGCCACGTTTGAAAACTGGGCGAAAAGCGTGCCGGATGGTTTTATTTTTGCAGTTAAGGCCAGTCGCTTCATTACACACATCAAGAGACTTAATGTGCCCAAGGAATCAATCAAGACCTTTTTTGAGTCAATTAGCCATTTAGGTCGTAAGCTCGGGCCGATTCTTTTCCAGTGTCCACCGCGATGGGGTGCGGATGAAAAAAGACTCGAGCCGTTTTTAGATTTGAGTGTTAGCCTCGCAAGGCGAGGCCTTGCGAGGCTGGCGTTTGAATTTCGTGATTCTTCATGGTTTGATCATTCGGTATATGAAGTTCTTAAAAAATATAATGCTGCTTTAGTTATTGCCGAGTCGGGTGGCCACCCCACTTCGCCCAGAGAGCTTCGAGGGGCAAGATGGCCAAGTGGAGAGGTGATTACGGC
>CAZBJS010000002.1:19503-24532 GCA_964492295.1 uncultured Gammaproteobacteria bacterium | reverse complement strand
GTTATACACGCGAAGCGTGGAACTATCGCAAGCTTTGCTTACATGAGCGAGCAGATACTCCAACACTCTGAAGTATGTATTCGCTCTCTCGCATTCATCCGTAGAGTCTGACTCGACAATGTGAGCGAATATAAATTTAAAGTATAGTCTTTTGAGGGTCGTTTTGTAAAATCAACAAATCACGAGATTTTACACCCCAAACTTTCCAGTTGATGCTCAAGCGTCACTGACCTTCGGGCACCAAATGGAACCTGGATTTTTCGCGGATTGCCATTATCTGTCGGTAAAACCAGAAATGTGGGAATTTCACCTTGATTTTCTTTCAAAACCTCATAAATTTTAGAAAGCAGCGTTCTGTCGGCATCAGTCGGGATAGAAACAGATAACTCTTCCTGAATTTGAGGACCCACACTTAAAGCCTCCTCAACTGTTAAAACATTCTCCGCAATTAAAATAGTTGATTGCTCATTAACCTCTAATTTGCCAGCAACAATCACAATTTGATCCGGTAAAATCTTGCTCCGGGTTTCCGAATAAGTTCTAGGGAAAACGATAGCCTCAATTGCCCCAGTCATGTCCTGAAGTTTCAGGAAACACATTTCTTCTTTTTTAATCTTTGTGAATGTTTTTCTTATTTGACTGATAATAGCGCCAATTCTAACCGACCTTTGATTGTGAACCAGGGGATCAATGTCGGCGATTTTGATGGTTATTAGTTTAGAGATCTTATCGGCTATTTTAGCCAAAGGATGCTCTGTCAAATAAAAACCTAAAAGCTCCCTTTCCCAGGAAAGAATTTCTTCTTTAGGAGCCTCATCAATTGCTTCAAGAACCGCTGCGACTGAACCGGTTAGTGGGTCGCCTGCTGAAAGATCGACCTCATCAAACAAATTAACCTGTCCGGTGGCAATGGTCTTTGAAAGAGAGGTTCCTGAAGCCTTGATATCGTCTAAAACTCTAAGCATTGCGTTGCGTTTGCCGAATCTGTCCATTGCCCCGGCTTTGATCAGACTTTCCAAGGTTTTTCTGTTGACCACTCTTAAGTTGACTTTCTTGACAAAATCCTCTAGTGACCGAAATTCCCCATTCTTGTCTCTTTCGGAGATAATTGCCTCGATAGCTGCTTTGCCAACATTTTTAATTGCCGATAGTCCGAACCTGATCGCGCGCTCTTTGCCGGTTTCTTCAATTGTAAAGCCGGTTTGAGAAACATTGACATCAGGAGGCAGAACTTGAATCTTCATTCTTGCACATTCAGCAACAGCGGCGGCTATTTTATCGGGATCATCAGCCTCAGCGGACATTACAGCGGTCATGAACTCGACAGGATAGTTAGCCTTCATATAGGCTGTCTGGTAAGCAATGATGGCATATGAAGCGGCGTGGGCCTTGTTAAAGCCGTAGGCTGCAAACGGTTCAATAGTTCGAAAAAGCTCCTCGGCCTTGGTGATGGTCATCCCGTTTTTGAGACAACCCTCTATAAACTTCTCTTTTTGCCTGCTCATCTCAGCCGGTATCTTTTTCCCCATCGCTTTTCTGAATTTATCGGCTTCTTCCCAGGAATAACCGGCAATATTGATCGCCGTTAAAAGAACATCATCCTGATAAACAATGACTCCGTATGATTCCTTAAGGTAGACGGCCATCCTTGGGTCAAAATACTGAATTTGCCTTTGACTGTGTTTTCTCTCGATAAATTCAGGAATAGAATTCATTGGGCCAGGACGAAACAAGGAAATCATCGCCATGATGTCAAAAATGGTAGTCGGCTTGAGCTCCTTTAAATATCTGGTCATTCCCGAGCCAGAAAGCTGAAAAAGCCCCATAGTTTCGCCGCGAGCCAAAAGCTCATAAGTCTTTTTGTCCTCAAACGGAATTTTGGCAAGATCAACTTCAACACGGCGATTCTCTCGAATTATGTGGACTGCTTGACCCAGTATTGAAAGGTTTCTTATCCCTAGAAAATCCATCTTGACCAAACCCACTTCTTCAATGTCATACATATCGTATTGGGTAATAATTTTCTCACCGGAAGTTTCTTTTTGAAGTGCCACGTAATCAGTTAGTTCTGTCGGTGAGATCACGACACCGGCAGCATGGACCGAGACATGCCTTGCATTCCCCTCAACCTTCTCTGCTAAATCTAAAAGCTCTCTGACTTCTCGGTCTTGCCTGTAAAGTTCTCCTAGTTCTCTGTTCACCCTTTTTGCGGTATCCAAAGACATGTGGAAACCCTGACTGCCGATCGGAATCATCTTAGCCACTCTGTCGGCTTTTGAATATGGCCAGCCGAGTACTCTTGCGCAGTCTCGAACAGCTGCCCGGGCCATCATTGTGCCAAAAGTACCAATTTGAGCGACTTTTTCTCTTCCGTATTTATCGCGGACATATTCGATCACTTCGTCTCTACGATTATCGGCAAAATCAACGTCAATATCTGGAAGTGTCGGTCGATAAAGGTTCAAAAATCTTTCAAAGGGTAATTTAAAATAAAGAGGATTAACGGTTGTTATTCCTAAAACGTAAGAAACCAAGCTGCCTGAAACAGAGCCGCGTGTTGTCGAAATAATTCCCTGTTTTCGTGACCAGTTTACAAAGTCTGCAACCACCAAAAAGTAGGCTGAATAGCCTTTCTTGGTAATTACCGAAAGTTCATATTCCAGTCTTTCTTTTATTTCTTCGGTGATCTCCTCAAACATTTTTTTTGCACCCTCGTAACATAACCTTTTAAGATACTCGTCAGGAGTAGTCTCTCGGGGCACTCCGAATTTAGGGAAAGCTACTTGCATCAGGGGAATTTCAATATTGATTCTCTCGGCAATCCTAATCGTATTTTTAGCCGCTTCTGGAATGTCATCAAATAACCCGAGCATCTCTTCGGGACTTTTGAGATAATAAGTTGGTGAATCAATCATTCGTAATCTTTTAGTGTCGGAAATAACCTTGCCTGTTTGAATACAGACGATTGCGTCTTGAGCCTGTGCATCCTGGGACATTACATAGTGAACATCATTGGTAGCAACCAATCCGACCCCCATTATTTCCGAAAGTTTTCTCGATCCTTCCACAATGGCCTTTTCTTCTTTTGCCATCCTTTCCAGCTCAGCGTAGATTTCCGATGCGATTTCGTGGGCTGATTTGAATTTTTCAAAAAGGTGTCGTTGAATCTCGATATAGAATTTATCTTTCCCAAAAATCTCAAGATACTCGTTAGTTAGTTTTTGGGCTTTTTGAAAGTCTTTCTCAACCAAGGCTTTGGAAATTTCGGAAGATGAACATCCAGAGAGAACGATTAAGCCCTTTGAGTGCTTTGTCAATGTTTCCTTATCAATCCTCGGACGATAGTAAAACCCTTCAAGATGAGCAATTGTCACTAATTTAAGCAAATTCTTATAGCCTTCAAAATCTTCTGCCAAAACCGTCAGGTGATAATTTTCACTGTCTTTGCCAGTTTCTTTGTCACGAAGTTTTCTTTTGGCCAGATACATCTCGCAGCCAATAATCGGATTAATCCTCTCTTGTTTGCATCCCTTGTAAAACTTTGTACTCCCATAGAGGGCTCCATGATCCGTCAAGGCCAGATGGCGCATCCCAAGAAGCTTTGCTTGTAAGACTAATTTTGGAATTTTCGAAAGTCCATCCAAGAGTGAATATTCGCTATGAACGTGGAGGTGAACAAAATCGGCCATTGTCTTTTCCTAATTTAGTTTAGCCTGAAACTTTGCTTTTTTCAATGAATTTAACTGGATAATTCCGCAGTTAGCAGCTTTTTGACCAATTCCGGATCGGATTGACCACTGGTCTCTTTTTGGACCTGACCGATCAAAAATTGGACGCTTGCTGTTTTGCCTCTTTGGTAATCCTGAACAGCTTTGTGATTGTCAGAAATCATCTTCTTGATAATTCTTTTGAGTTCTGTCTCTTTGATTTCAGGTTTTTGGATCTCAAAAACGATTTCTTCAACTAATTTTGCCGGCAAAATTGAGTTTATATCTGGCTTTTTATTAATAATTATGTTGGCGATCTTTTTTACAGAAATTATGTGTTTTTCACCGATTTTGACTACTTCCTCAAAGTAATTGGCAATTTTGGCGTCACGGGTAAGAATTTCGGCATCGTAGTCAGAAAGTTTATATTGGCGGATAAATCTTGCCAATTTAGTATCTGGTAACTCAGGCAACTGTGCCTTGATTTGAAAGAGATATTCCTTGTTAAAGCTAAAAGGCACCAGATCTGGTTCTGGGAAATAACGATAATCATGAGCAAGTTCTTTTGTTCTTTGACTAAAGGTTATAGATTTTTGTTCGTTCCAGCCTCTTGTTTCCTGGGCAGGAATCTTTCCTTCGCCCAATAGTTTTGCCTGTCTTTCTATTTCAAAATTAACTGCCTGCTCGGCAAACTTAAAAGAGTTAATATTTTTCAACTCAACTTTGTATGTGGGTAGGTGATTATCACCCATTTTTCTCAGTGAAACATTTGGCTCAATTCTCATACTGCCCTTCTCCATGTCTGCATCAGAAATACCCAGATATCTGACTATTTGGGCAAGCTTTTGGGCATAAAATTTGGCCTCGAGTGCTGAATTCATCTGCGGTTCAGAAACAATCTCGACAAGAGGAACACCACTTCTGTTGAAATCAATTAGAGTAACGCGTTTTCCTCTGAAAGTGGCATGGAGCAATTTACCGGTATCTTCTTCAAGATGGGCTCTAGTAATTTTAACCTTTTTTCCTTTGCCGTCTTCGGTTTTGATATTAAGTGAGCCTTTTTGGGAAAAAGGGAGATCGTATTGGGATATTTGGTAACCTTTCGGCAGATCTGGGTAAAAATAGTTCTTACGATCAAATTTACTACTCAATTGAACCTGACAGCTGAGTGCAAAGCCTAGCTTTTGAGCCCATTCAATGGCGACTTTATTGGGGGAAGGCAGAGCACCCGGCAAACCAAGACAAATAGGGCAAGTATGGGTATTCGGTTCTTTGCCAAAATAATCTGCGCTACATCGACAAAACATCTTGCTCGCCGTGGC
>CAZBJS010000002.1:0-19403 GCA_964492295.1 uncultured Gammaproteobacteria bacterium | reverse complement strand
ATTTGCATACCTATTGGTAAACCATCGATAAACCCACAAGGAATAGCCAAGCTGGGCACTCCGGCCAAATTCGCATTGACAGTGAAAATATCCGAAAGATACATTGAAAGCGGCTCGCTTACTTTTTCACCGAGTTTAAAAGGGAGTGTCGGCGATACCGGATTAATCAAAACATCAACCTTTTTAAAAACCTTGATAAAATCTTCACGAATCAGTCTGCGAACTTTCATCGCTTTGAGATAGTAAGCATCGTAGTATCCGCTCGATAATGTGAAAGTTCCAAGGATTATTCTCCTTTTGGCCTCTTGTCCGAATCTTTCTCTGCTGTAACCAAACCTAATCCCGTCATATCTTGCGAGATTTGAGGAAACTTCTGAGGGCTGAACAATATAGTAAGTAGCAACTCCATATTCTGTGTGGGGAAGAGAAACATCTAAAACTTTGGCACCAAGGGCTTCCAATTTTCTTACGGCTTTAAGAATTAACTCTTTGATTTTCGAGTCCAGACCCGCATAGTATTCTTTTGGCAAGCCAATTTTTGCGCCCTTGACGCCTTTTTTAATCTCTTCGGTGTAATTGTCCACCTTTTTGGGCGAGGTAGTTGTATCGAAGGAATCTTGTCCTGCAGTAATTGCCAAAATTTGTGCATTGTCGTAAACAGTTTTGGTTAAATGACCAATGCTATCAAGAGATGAAGCCATAGCAATGATTCCGTAGCGCGAGACCCTCCCATAAGTGGGCTTTAGACCAACAAGATTGCAAAATGCAGCGGGCAATCTGATTGAGCCGCCAGTGTCGGTACCTGTAGCTGCAAGACAAATCCCGGCGGCAACGGCAGCTGCCGAGCCTGAGGAGGAACCACCCGGAACTCTCTCTAAATCGTAAGGGTTTTTGGTTGGCCCAAAATCAGAATTCTCGCCACTTGAGCCATGTGCCCAAGCATCAAGGTTTGTCTTTCCAACTATGGTAACATTGGCTTCTTTAAGCTTCTCAACGGAAGTAGCGTCATAAACTGGCAGATAGTTTTCAAGAACTTTTGAAGCTGCTGTCGTTTTGATACCATTAGTAGAAAAGATATCTTTAAGAGCAATTGGGATTCCGGCCAGGGGGTTAAGTTGCTGATTATTACTGATCAACGTGTCAACTTTTTCAGCCTGTTTTAAGGCTAGATCCTCAGAAATAGTAATAAAACAATTGAGTTTTTTGTTCAGAGCACTGACTCGATCAAGCGCCGAGTGTGCAAGCTCCTGCGCTTTTATTTTCTTTTGAGTGAGAAGTTTCGCAGCTTCTTTAATAGTTAAGGTAGTGATATCAATCATTGTTCCCTTGGGAAGTTAGACTTCCTCAAAAATCGCCTCAACTTCGATAAAGCCATTGTGGGTTTTGGGGGCGTTTTTGAGAGCATCTTCCTGAGATAAAGAAGGAGCCGGTTTATCTTCCCTTACAATATTCTCCAAGCCTGTGATGTGATCTGTTGGCTCGACCCCTGTTGTATCAATCTCGTTGAGCTTTGAGATGTAGCCCAGAATTTCTTCGAGTTGTGGTCTCAACACCTTTTTTTCAGACTGGCTCAACGGTAGATTAGCAAGGTTGGTTACATAATCGATATCCAAATTGACTTTTAATTTTTGGCCTTTGACTTTTGACATGTCATTGCATTGCTCTTAACACTTTCACTCTGTCGGAAATTGGCGGGTGAGTATTAAAAAGGCCAGCAAACCACCCGATGGCATTTTTTTGGTTTTTGAGAGGATCAGAGATGTAAAGATGTGCTGTGGCTTTGTTGGCTACTTCCAAAGGTTCTCTGTCGCCGGAAATCTTAAGCAGGGCATCGGCAAGTGCATCGGGATTGCGGGTCAGAACAGCTCCGGAAGCGTCTGCCAAGAATTCTCTTTTCCTGGAAATTGCCAATTGGATAAGAGTAGCAATAATTGGAGCAAGAATTGCCATCACCAGGCCCAAAGCTACAAGAACTCCGCTTCCTCGATTATCCTCGCGGTCTCGATTTGAATAGAAAGAAATTCTCAGGAAAAAATCCGAAGCTAAAGCAACCGTGCCTACTAAAATCGAAACGATAGTCATTACTCTTGTGTCGTAATTACCTACATGAGAAAGCTCATGGGCAGCTACACCTTCAAGCTCAAGCTTGGTAAGCTTTCCCAAAATTCCGGAGGTGAAAGCAATCGATGCATGCTCTGGGTCTCGACCGGTGGCAAATGCGTTAGGTGCAGAATCGTTAATGGTGTAGATTTTGGGTACTGGAAGGCCTGATGCTATACAAAGATTCTCGACCACTCTAAAAAGTTGAGGGTTATCTTTTTTTTTGATCTGCTTTGCGCGAGAAATAGCCATAACAATTTTGTCGCTGTTATAGTAGGAAAAGAAATTGAGGATACCGGCAATGATTAAGGCAATTCCGCTAAAACCCAGTGCGGAAGGCCCTTCAAATCCTAGAAAAATAGTAAAAACGTAGACAACAAAGGTGATGAAGAAGGCAAAAAGAAGCATAATAAGCCACGTTTTGAAACGATTTGATGAGACCTGGGTGTACGCTGTCATGTGAGCAAATTATACCCCAATTTAGCCGAAGAGGTTTAATTCAGGGTGATACTCGTGTTTGATAAAGCTGCAGACTAAAACGGATATTGCCACATCTTCTACTGCCTTAACCTGATGAATATAACCCCTTGGAACTACTACCAATGGTTTTTGCGAAGATAAAATTTCTTCTGATCTTTCTCTATTTGATAGATTAAGTTTTCTGACGGCCAATTCACCACTTATATGGTAATAAAATTCTGGCCCGTCATGTCCATGAGGAGGCTTACTTATCATAAATTTCCGAAGCACTTGTATAGCAGCCTCTTTATTTGCTGTTTGCCCCGCATATTCTGTTTGAGAACCAAATTCAGCGGATTGTGAAGGCAGTAAAGTATCGTGAAGAACGAAATTTTCACTATGGGAAATAAGCAGGCGCTCTCCATAAAAATTGCGCGCTTCTGCTGGGTAGCGACCATTGACTCTTTTAATTAGATCTGTGATGTTGACTCCCTGCGGAACAGGAGCAATTGCCAGATAAGTATCTTGTTTTTTAATGAGTCCTTCCAAAATAAATATTCCCTCATCGTTTTTTGTCAGAACTTCAATTTGAGGTTCTTGATTGACTGAAGCGGTAATTCTTTCTGTCATTAATCCAGAGTTTTTAGTTTACCACGAAAATCGGCAATTTTCGAATAGCCTTTTTTTGCCATAAACTGCCTGATTTCTCTTTGAACTTTTCCGAAAATTTTAGGGCCTTTTTGCAGATAAGCGGTGCCAATTTGAACGGCGGAAGCCCCGGCTAAAATAAATTCAAGAGCATCAATACCGGAATAGACACCACCAACACCAATTACCTGAATTTTATCAGCGAATAATCGATAAAACATCCGAACATTAGCAAGTGCAGTATATTTGATGTATCTACCGCCAATTCCCCCTAGTCCACCTTTAGGTTTGATCAGGGGTTTTTCAGTGTAAGGATTAATTGCTAGCCCGTTACCTATTGAGTTGACACAGGTAACGAATTTAACTGGATATTTTTTGATGATTTTGGCAACTTGTTCAAAGTGAACAAGATCAAAATAAGGAGGAAGTTTGACTCCCCATGGTTTTTGACAAATTTTCGAAACCGCTTCAAGCGATCGGTCAAGATCCTCAAAATCGTATCCGACTATTGGCTTGCCAATAGTATTGGGAGATCCTGGATTGAACTCAATGATATCTGCTTCTGACTTATTAAAAGCTTTAAAAATAATTTTATTATCTTTTATGGTTAATCCAGAAATACTTGCAACAACCGGTTTGTCGTATTTCTTCTTAATGACTTTGGCAAATTTAATGTAGGCCCTATAGCCTAAATTCGGAAGACCCATTGAATTTATAGATCCGAACTCAAGATCCGCATATCTTGGTTTGGGATTTCCTTTACGCGGTTCTAATGTGCACGATTTCATGGTAATTGCAGAAGATTTGGATCTGGCAATTATCTGCAGTTCTTTAAGTGTAACGTCGGCAGGTCCAGAAGTATTAACAATGCAAGTTTCAAAGTTTACACCAGCAATTTCTGTAGAAATATCAATCATTTACTCAAAGCCCATCTTCTTACCCCAATTTTGAGGATCTTTTGCCCAGTTAAAAATCAGCTTAACTTGATCTTTCATCAGGAAGCCTTTTTTAACTGCAACCACGGCTGAACGTTTAAGATCTGTCAGTGTGTGGAGTGTAACTTGCGCCTTTTTTAAGTTATCTTCGGATTCTCTTAGTCCGTAGGTAAAAATTGCTACTTCATCCGTAACAGTCGCACCTAGATTTCTTAATGCTTCTACAACTCTTACCGAAGATCCTGCAGTGGAAACTAGATCTTCGATGATTGTGACTTTTTGTCCCCTCTTAATTACTCCTTCCACCTGATTTCCCTTACCATGATCTTTTGGCTGCGAACGAACATAAACCATCGGAATTCTTAATTTCTGGGCGATAAAGGCTGCGTGGGGAATCCCAGCAGTTGCCGTCCCTGCAACAACGTTGGGAATTCCCACCTCTTTTACTTTTTTGGTCAAAAATTCAACGATTTTATCTCTTGCGTCAGGATGAGAGATAATTAATCGAATATCTGTATAAACAGGGCTCAAAATACCTGAATTATACCTAAATGGCTGTTTCGGTCTGAAAACAATCGCTCCTGTGTCATACAAAATTGATGCAACTTGGTCAGCGGTGTTTGTTGATTTCATCTCTCAATTTCTGCGCAGAAATTCTTGGGTCTGAAGAGTAAATTATGCTTCTTGAGGCGCTGATTATCAAGCCCTTTTTATCTCTTCTGAGTCCATAATTTAGAGTTTTTTTAAGATCGCCGCCTTGCGGACCTATCCCAGGAACAAGAAAAGTCAGCTTGGGCGCTACCTGTCTAACTTCTCCAAGCTGATTAGGCCAGGTTGCACCAACCACCATCAGAAGATTGTGATATTTCTTATCCCACTCTACAATTTTTTGGGCCACCGTCAAATACAATGGCACGCCTTTAACTTTGAGATCTTGGAAATCGCAAGCGCCTGGATTTGAGGTACGACAAAGAACTATAATGCCTTTTTCTTTTCTTTCGAAAAAGGGTTTTAACGAATCAAATCCCAAATATGGATTAACAGTGACGGCATCAACGCTAAGCCAATTAAATACTTCCTCGGTGTACTTTTCACTAGTTGGGGCAACATCACTTCTTTTGGCATCAAGAATAATTGGAATTTGGGGGTATTTTTCTTGGATGTAAGAGATAGTTTTTTTAAGATCTTTTAAACCTTTTATTCCCGAAGCTGCATAAAAAGCAATTTGCGGTTTATAACAACAAACCAAATCGGCAGTTTCGTCAATAATCTTTTTGTTAAATGAAAATTGAGAGTATGTTTTACCTATCTTTTCCCCATCAGGATCCAGACCAACGCAAAGTAAGCTATTGGTGGCAGTTATTGCCCGCTCAAGTTTTTGTAAGAAATTCACTAAAGTTCTTGCAAAAGACAATCAGCAAAAAGTTTTGCCACCGAAACAATCTCGAGCTTTGGGCTTTTTAAGCTATGGGCAATGCTATCCGTGACAAAAATTTTATCAATACTGCTTTTTGCAAGTATTTTTGGCGCATTGCCCGCAAAAACTCCATGCACAGCGCAGGCAATAATTTTTTTAACCCCACGTTTTTTTAAGGCACTTGCGCTTTCAACAATTGTTCCGCCAGTTGAAATGATGTCATCGATGATGATAGCTGTGTCGCCGATTAATTCGCCGGTTATTGACAAAACTTCCATTTGATCCCGCCTGTGTTCATATCGATGTTTCTCGATCACAGCAAGGGGAGAATTAAGCAGGGTAGCAAAATTTCTGGCTCTTTTAACCCCTCCTACATCCGGCGCAACCACCACTGGACTGGTAATTTTTTCTTTTCGGATTCGATCCGCTAAAACCTCCAAGGCTGAAAGATAAATCACCGGAACGTTAAAAAACCCGACAATCGCATCAGAATGAAGATCTAGGCAAATCACCTTGTTAATACCGCTGGCCACAATTAAATCGGCAATTACTTTAGCTGAGATTGGCTCACCACGTCTTGTTTGTTTTTCTTTACGGCTATAGCCAAAATACGGAATGACAGCCGTAATTTTATGGGCACCTGAACGTCTTAGCGAATCTGCAATCAGCGCCAATTCAATAATGTGATCGTTGACCGGTAAAGAGTTGGATTGAATAATAAAAACATTGGAGTTGTTAACATCATCCTCAATCCAGATATCGATTTCACCATCTAAAAATCTACCAATATCAATTTTGCCAAGGGCAATTTTTGATCTTTTGGATATAGCAGCTGCCAAGTTGGGATTTGATGAGCCGGCAAAGATTTTTGGGGAATTCATTGACAAGTTAAAACTTTACCTTTATATCTTTCTGCGCTTCTTCTTCCGCCTCAAAAAATTCCTCTTGTGTGAAGCCAAAAAAGTTTGCGAAAAGTACATTTGGGAAGACCTTGATTTTTGTGTTGTAATCCATCACATTGGCGTTATAGAATTGGCGAGCAGCAGCAACCTTAGTTTCGGTATCTGAAAGCTCCTGCTGAAGTTCTTTAAAATTATCTGAGGCCTTAAGGTTTGGATAAGCCTCAGCAACCGCAAAAAGGGTCTTTAGGGCTCCCGCAAGCATGTTTTCAGCAGCTGCTGATTGTCTTGGTGACTTGGCAGCAAGCAGGGCCGAACGGGCTTTTGTGACATTTTCGAAAACAGCCTTTTCGTGTTTGGCATAACCTTTAACAGTCTCAACCAAATTGGGAATTAGTGAAGAGCGTCTTTTAAGTTGAACCTCAATTTGTGACCAAGCCTCTCTGATTCTTACTCTTGCCGTAATCAACCCATTGTAAATAACCCAAACCCAGATAAGAATGACTCCAGTAATTCCGATTAAAATATAAGTGGCGGACATTTGCCCTAAATCATACCTTAAATATTTTCCTAAATTCAACCCATGGTAAGGTATTGATAATATCTGATTTTGTCGCCCAGCCTCTTCTGGCTACAGCTACCCCAAATTTAATATTCTCCATCTGCTCAACGGCATGAGAATCGCTGTTGATTACTAACTTAACACCAGCTCTTATTGCTTCTCTGGCCAAAACATCCGGAAGATCAAGCCTGTTAGGCCAAGCATTAATTTCCAAAATAGTATCGGTCTTTGCGCATTCTTTAAATATCAGAGGCCAATCAACCTCGTAAGACTCCCTTTCCATCAGAAGTCTTCCCGTGGGGTGCGAAATTACCCGAACATATGGGGACTGACAAGCAACAAGCATTCTTTTGGTTATGGTCTTTTTGTCCTGCCGATGACTTGAGTGAATTCCGGCTATTGACCCATCGAGTAATTGGAGTCCCTCCTCCGGTACCGAAAGTTCGCCATTAGCCAAAATATCAATTTCGAGTAAATTTAGTATCCTAATATTTTGAATTGAGGATTTTAATTGTTCTATTCTTTTTGACCTTTTGGCAATCAGATCAATAATCTGTTTCTTGGTGTGAGTAGAGTGTCCTGGTGAATGATCCGATAGGCCTACGTATTTATAGCCGAGCTTTACCGCTTTGTTAATTATCTCATCAAAACTTTCTACCCCTAAATCGTGACTCGGTTCGATCGGATAATTTGAGTGAAGATGAATATCCCCTTTTATATCCGTAATATCCACAATCTTTGGTAATCCATTAGGTTTACCAGAAGCGGAGCGAAGAGCCGCTTCTATTTCACCTGCATCTTCTCTTAGCTCTGGTGGTATCCACTCCAGTCCTAAGAACTTATAGAACTCCTCTTCTTTCCTGAACTGTCTGAGTTTGCCTTTAACCTTTATTCCATATTCGGAAAGAGAATAACCTTTTTTGAGAGCCAATTCACGAAGATGGATATTATGGTTTTTGGAACCGGTGAAGTGCTGCAGTAGTGCCCCAAAAGCCTCGGGTGGTTGAACCATCAGGTCAACTTGCATACCACCTTTTAGAATAACCGAGGAGGTTCGAGGTCCGGCCTCAAGAATTCGGTTAATCTCCTTGAATTTTTTAAAGTGATCAATAACTTTTGCGGCATTTTCTGAAGCAACTGCGATATCAATATCCCCGACTGTGGCCACCATTCTCCGCAAAGATCCTAATGGCTCTGCTCGTTGGCATTCTTTCAGTTGTCTAAGATACGTCAAAACCCGTTGAGCCGTGGAAAAAGCAAGGGGCAGCAGGTGACGTGAACTGCGATTCTTAAATTCAGAAATTGCAGCCAAAATATCCTGCTCGCTTTTTTTGCCAAAACCTTCAAGTTTGCTGATTCGACCAGCTTTGGCTTTAGATTCAAGGTCCACAATATTTTCAATTTTTAATTCTTTGGCAAGTTTGTAGGCCGTTTTGGGGCCAAGCCCTGGGACATCCATAATTTCAAACATCGCCTCTGGCAAGCCTTTTTTGACTTCATGGAAGTGCTTAACTTTTCCAGTTTTAAAAAGCTCGTCAAGGTATCCCTGAATGCCTTTACCTAAACTGGCAATAGTGTCCAGTTTGCCGTCATCCCAGAGATCTTTGAGTTCACTGGTTGCATGCTCGACGCTATCGGCCGCTCTGTTGTATGCGACGATCTTGAAAAAGTCACCGCCCCTAACAACATAGGCAGCCGCAATTGATCGAAGAAGCTTGGCAATTTCCTTGTTTGAAAAAAATTTGGCCATCTAAATTAAGGGTACCACGAGTACCAAGTGTATCACGAGTATCAAGGGGATTAAGCAACAACAATTGACCATAGCTTCAAATTCTAGTAAACTACAGTAGCTTATTTTTGCAATTTAAAATATTCTTTTATATCAAAATACCGAAGCTATTTTGAAGAGGACGAATGAGTGAAGTCCATTCGGGCGAGGTCGCGTGGTGTAGTTTGGCCTAACACGTCACCCTGTCACGGTGAAGATCGCCGGTTCGAATCCGGTCGCGACCGCCAAGTCTAACTTGGCTGGTCGAGTTTGACTCGACCGCCATTCTGCCCACATATCTTCTGCCCGAAAGGAGGAAAAAGGTGGCACAAAAATTCCTAAAAAGGGCCAGGAAACTTCTTTCAAAACCTAATTGGCAGGAATCTTACGCAACATTTGTTTTGGGGGCGATAATCGTCATTGTTCTTGGGCTTTTGGTTGCAAATTTCTTCGGTAAAAAGGGCAAGCAAATTGATTCTGGCGAACAAACTACTCAAGCTGAAATAACCCAAACCCAAGAGTATAAAGTAGTGCAAGATGATTCGCTCTCTGCTATTTCGAAGCAATTTTATGGAAGTGACGATTTCTGGCCGGTTTTAGCAAAAGAAAATAAAATAGTAAATCCTAATTTAATCTACGTCGACGCAACCTTGAAAGTTCCATCCAAAGAAGAAGCGGGCAAAATTAAAACTCAAATGACCCAAACGAGCTATCAGGTCAAAGAAGGCGATACGCTCTTTAAGATTGCAACTGAAGTGTACGGCGATGGATCAAAGTGGCCAGTTTTGGATCGGGTAAACGGCTCAAGACGGCTACCAAACGGCAATCCGTTGATATTTGCAGGTAGCACGATAGTCATTCCACGTTGAGTACGGGAGTAACTCTGCCTGCGCCCTGTCTATTGCCGGCGGGGTGAGTAGAACATTTTGGTGCGGGATTAGTTGAGCGGCTCAACGTCACCTTCCCAAGGTGAAAAGACGGGTTCGACTCCCGTATCCCGCTCTGGTTCGACGGGCTCATCATTCGCGTGAGCTTGACGAACTAGTGATAATTAACGGGAGGAGAAGTTTACCCTGAGCGAAGTCGAAGGGACTCCCGTATCCCGCTCTTGTCCGTTTGAATCCCCCAGGCCAAAGGAATAAAATATTATGGTGAATGCCACCTTAGCTCAGTTGGTAGAGCAGCGCTTTCGTAAAGCGAAGGTCCCGAGTTCGACTCTCGGAGGTGGCTCAAGAGCGGCAGGCAGGGTTCAAATCCGATAGGCGGCTCCAGGAAAGTGAAAAAAGTTTTACGAGTTCAAAGACTGGCCCAAAGGGAAGAGCGAGCAACAGTCAAAAGAATTATCTCGCTCTCTGCGTTTAGCATCATTCTGGCAGTCTTTATTTTTACTTTGGGAATTCCACTTTTAGGAAGGTTTGCCGATGTCTTAGATTCATTTTTTGGCAACAGGAGTGAAGAGCAAATTACTGATAAGGAAATTCCCAGGCCCCCATCACTTGATCAACTACCCCAAGCAACCAATAGCGCGAAACTGGCAATTTCGGGATTTTCGGATGAGGGAACAGTAGTTGATATCTACTTTAATTCAGAAAAAGTTAGTCAGGTCAAAACCAGGGATGGTAAATTTACCTATGAAGATTTGATTTTGAAAGATGGTGAAAACCAAATTTCAGCAAAGGCAGCCAGCAAATTGGGGAAAGAAAGCGATTTTTCCCCAACCCAAACTATTATTTTGGACAAAGAAGAACCCACTTTAGAGGTAGAAACGCCGGCGGAAGGCCAAACATTTTCAGGAGACAATAGAATTCGAGTTTCTGGAAAAACAGACAGAGACAGTCAAGTATATGCCAATGGTTTTTTAGCAAGTGTTGATTTTGAAGGAAAATTTGAAGTCTTTGTGCCGGCTGGAGAGGGAGAAACGACCATTGAGATCAAAGCCATAGATGAGGCAGGCAATACCAAAGTAGTAACCCGGAAAATCAACTTCAGACGATGAATCAAACTAAGCCACCCAGAATCCGTTAATGAAAAGGCTCGTAAGTATTACTTGAAGCACGAGAGATATTGACCACAACACTGGCTTCAATTTGGGATTTGTTTCCAAGAGTTGACCAAGGATTATAAAGACACCAAGAGAAGCAATTAAGTATCGAGGCATGCTGGTCAAGGTGCCAGTCGAAGCAGGAAGCAGGACAGTCAAGATCGAGAAAATCCAAAGAGAGGAAGGCAATCTTTTGGTGCCTAAAATCAAAGATGATAAAAACAATAAAGTTAAAGCTAAATCGAAATAATCATTAAGAGGACGAGGCCCGCGAAAAAGCATTGCCCAAGCATAACCAAAAATCGTGGAGGCTGGGTCAATAATTGAACGCTGCCAGAAACCCTGAGCGGTCAAAAAATTAAACGGATCATTAAAGTTTGCAAAAAGGTAAAGAGCATAAAGGCTAAATCCAAAAAAGGCGACACTTACGTGTAAAACTCTAACATTTATCTTTCGCAGGTCAAACCTTATTGATGACAGATATGAATAGAAAATGGGCAAAATCAAGAAGACGCCAACTCCTCTTGTCAGGCTAGCTAAAGAAGCCGCAATCGAGGCGTGAAGGAACTTTTTCCGCAAAAGGAACCAAAAGGTCAATGCGCAAAAAAGAAGAAAAAGTGATTCTGAATAGAGGGCTACCGCAAAAAAAGTAGTGGGGAAAACAATTAGTGAAATCACAGTCGAATAAGCTACTTTTGACGAAAATTTTTCTTGGACGAATCTGTAAAAAACCAAAAGAAATGCCAAAAATGATAAATTTGAGACAATTAGGCCAGAGAGCAAATAGTTTTCCCCTAACAATCCACTCAGAATCCTAACAACTGCCGGAAAAAGAGGGAAAAAAGCAAAGTCAGAACTTTGGATGTACCAAGCTTTTGCTAGTTTTAGATAGTGTCCGCCATCCCACTGAGCCCAAGATGCCCAGAAATCGAAATTTTTATTTGGGCCAAACGCACCGAGGCCTGAGTTTGCTATTTTAGGGAGAGCAAGGCTGCCAAGATAAGTTGTCAAAAATAATCCAAGACGCCAAAATAAAAAAATTTTAAGAATCATCCTTTAAAGTCAAACCGAAAATCGTCCAAAAAATCAGCATCACCTGAGGAAAAAATAAAGAATTAACAAATTGAGAGTGAACAACTAAACCGCTGAAGGACGAAAGGGCAGCTAGTTTTAGATAGTTTCGTTTAGCGTTTTTGGCCAGAGACAAAAAAATAGAAATCAGAAGCCACCAATAAAAAAAGGCGCCAAGAACTCCGGTTGTTACAAGAACCAAAAGAATGCTCGAGTCTGTCCCGCTGCCGGAGTGGCCACCGAGCGGAGCATCTTTTGGGAAAAATCCATAATTTGCCTGAGCAAATCTATAGGTATTAAAACCAACACCAAAATATGGATGATCACGAAATATAGTTAGGGCATTTTGCCAACTTTCAAGTCTCGCTCGAGAAGTTTCGTCAAGATAGAGGGCACCAATAATGCGGTTTCTCACTGGAGAGGCCAAAACAAAAGCAACTGCAAAGAGAGTAACTGTTGCCAAAAAAACTCTTGGGGATTTTAAAAATCCGATAACTAACATCATCACCAAAAAAGCCAAGTAAGAACTGCGCGAAAATGTTAAGAGTAAGACTAAAAAGAATAATAAAAATAGAAATAAGAAAACTGCCTGTTTCTTGTACAAATATATTGAAATTGACAAAGTTGCAAATATTGCCAAAATAATCCCAGAAAAATTTGGGTCAAGAAGTGATGATACTACCCTTCTCTGATGAGGATCCCAACCGTAGAAGGCAAGAAATGAGAGATCTGACAAAAGAAAAAATTGGAAAAATCCGCCAGTAGCGAAAAGGGCGCCAATTATCAGAATCAACTTGAGCCATTGATAAATCTTTTGTTTTTCAATAACCCTAAAAACAACCACAGAAATGAGTAAAAAGACGATAAAACGCAATAAAAAAGAAGCCGAAATTACCATTTCGACTGGTTGAAAGTAATCAATAGCCAAAACTGTTGAGGCAAAAGCAGCCATCACGAAAAAACTTGCCGGAAAGATAAAATTTCTGGGGAAAGTAAGTGATTTTTTGATAAATAATGAATAGATCAAAAACAGAACTACGGTCAATAAAACAAAAATGTCTGTAAAAGTCAGAGCTGCAATCTCAGAAAAAAAAGAGATTCTAACGAGTTGACCGATCAACAAGGAGGAAAGGGAGCCGATCAAAAGAAGCTTCAGTAACTCCATTGTGGGTAACACTGGACTCGAACCAGTGACCTCTTGCGCCTGCCCGCCACATCAGTGCACGCACTTGGATTTGAACCAAGGACCTCCTGTGTGTGATACAGGCGCTCTGCCACTGAGCTATGCGCGCGAGCTTCGGCAGGCAGGTGTGATGCAAGCGCTCTTCCTTCTGAGCTAGTCACCCGGACGGCGGGCCAAGTCTGACTTGGCGCCTCAGGTGTGAACATAGTGCTTTTACCGCGTAGCTGTCAACCCAATTTGGCCCCTGTACGGCTGAGGCAATTTTAACATAAAATTATGCCAGGATGGATATTCGTCTCACCACCAGCTCAATCTTTAAAGAAATTGTTCAAACTGCTCTGATTTCGTTTGCAATTTTCTTTTTGGTGTACATATTTTTAGTTCAGCCTCATAGAGTAAAAGGTGAGTCAATGGTCCCAAATTTTGCCAATGGCGAGTTGATTCTGACAGAAAAAGTGAGCTTTCGATTTGGAAAACCTAAAAGAGGAGATGTCGTTGTCTTTCGAGCACCGACAGCCCAAAAGGTAGACTTCATCAAAAGAATCGTTGGCCTACCAGGCGAGACGATAACAATCAGCGACGGGATCATCTTTATAAACGGCCAAAAACTGGAGGAACCATATGAAATTCAAAAAACCGAAGGGGAAATTAATGTGACACTCGGTGAGAATCAATATTTTGTCCTGGGAGATAATCGGCGTTCATCATCCGATTCGCGAACCTTTGGCCCGATTAACAAAAAAGCTCTTAGGGGACGTTCTTGGTTAGTCTACTGGCCTATTTTCAAAAGTTCTGAAGGTCGCGGGGCAAGGATTATCTCAAGAGTTGATTACGGCATCTCTGACTCTTTTTAAGGTTTCAAAAGTTGACTCGGCATTACCTTTGGCAACGATTTGCATTTTGCCCTCGATTCTCGACTGGCTAATTTTTACTTTAACCTTGGTAGCGTCCGAAGTGAGAGTTTGAGAAAGCTCGTCTTGATACTGTTCTAACTGGTCGTTTTGAATTCTCTGGGCGGGTTTTACCTGTTTCGGAGCAATATTTTCCCTTGCTTTCATCTTCCGAGCCAATTCTTCTGCTCCTCTTACCGAAAAGTTCTTGGCAAGTACTTCTTTGTAAGCCTCGACTATCAGGTGAGGATCTTCAAGTGAGGCCAGAGCTCTTACATGGCCTTCAGTTGTCGCCCCAGAAGCAAGAGCATCCTTTAAGGCATCGGGGACAGATAGGAGCCGCATGGTGTTGGAAACGTAAGGCGCACTTTTGCCGATTTTGACCGCTATTTCACTGGTTGACAAACCAAACTCGTCAATTAGCCTTTTGAAGGCCTGAGCCCGTTCAAGTGGATTAAGATCAATACGCTGAACATTTTCAATAATGGCCATCTCTAACATTCCCTGGGGAGTCGTTTCTTTGATGATTACGGGGACCTTAGTCAATCCGGCGATCTTTCCCGCTCGCCAGCGCCGCTCGCCTGCGATAATTTGATAACCGGCGGGGGTTTTGGCAACAACCAGAGGTTCTAAAACTCCGTGCTCGCGAATGGAATCAACCAACTCAACCAGTGAATCCGGTGTAATCAAGCCGCGCGGCTGTAAGGGATTCGGTTGGAGCATATCAATATCAATTTCGAAGATCTGATTTTCTTCCATAGTTTCAGGCTATTTCAACGAATTTTCTGCCTAATTTTTCTTTGAATCTGACAGTTCCTTGGCGAATTGCAAAAATTGTGTGATCACGGCCGAGCATCGTACCTGAACCCGCAAAGAATCTCGTGCCTCTTTGACGGATAATAATGTTGCCAGGGCTTGCCAATTGCCCACCAAAAATTTTTACGCCGAGTCTCTTGCCAGCGCTATCTCGGTTTTTAGCGGTTGCCCCTCCACCCTTTTTATGTGCCATTTTTAAAGATTACCTTAAGCTAGGGTTGATATTTTTCTCATGCGATTCTACCTTTCTTTTCACGCGTAGTCAATTGGGGAAATGAACTACCGAAGATTATTGACCTGGGAGAATCTTCTCAATAAGTACCCGAGTTTTGGTCTGTCGATGACCGGTCTGCCTTAAATATCTTGATTTAGGTTTAAATTTAACCACTCGAATCTTTTTATCCTTAAAACCTTCAAGAACCCGTGCTTTGACCATTGCCTTCGCAACTAGAGGTTTGCCCAAAGTGACTTTTTGCCCATCAACAACCAAAAGAACTTCATCAAAAGCAATATCCCCGCCGCTGCCAGGCGAGATTTTTTCGATTTCGATCTTTTCACCCTCGGCAACTTTATATTGTTTACCGCCTGTTTTAATAACTACCCATGTAGCCATAGATTGGCATTTTAACAAGGGGGATCAAAGACTTCAAGAACTGAGTCTTTTTACCGAAAAAATAATCCCCAAAAGAAACAAGGTTGAAATAAGTGACGAGCCTCCATAAGAGACTAGAGGAAAAGTAATACCTGTTACCGGAACAAGTCCCAAATTCATCCCTACATTAACTAGAAATTGAAGCAAAAAGTAGGAAACTGCACCAATAGTTATAAGTTGGCCGAAATCGGCAGTTTCTTTTATCAAACTTAGAATTTTTACAGTAATAAACGTGTAGAGAAAAATGGCCAGAGCCGCTCCCAAAAACCCCAATTGTTCGGCAATTGAAGCGAAGATAAAATCACTTTCAGCTTCAGGAAGAAAATTCAGCTGTGATTGTGAACCGCGACCAAGACCTCTTCCTAAAAACTGCCCAGACCCAATGGCAATCTTGGACTGAATTATCTGATAGCCAGTTGCCAGAGGGTCACGTTGGGGATTAACAAAAGATTCTATCCGCTCTTTCTGATATGGAGCAAGAAGCCTAAAAAGCACCATTCCCACAAGGGCCATCAGCAAAATCGAGGCCAGAATTTGCTTGGGTCGAAAACCAGAAACTAACGATATTCCAAACCAAATGGCCACAAAAGCAAGGGCATTGCCAATATCAGGCTGGATCAAGACCAAAATAATCGCCGGTAAAATCAAAAGGAAACTAACAATGACTTTTTTTAACTCTCTTGCGGACCGTTCCTTATAGAAAGAAGCAAGTAAAATAATTGAGGCAATTTTGGCAATTTCTGAGGGTTGAAATCTGAAAGCTCCAAGATCAATCCAGCGAACGGAGCCCCGCACTGGATCACCGATAAATAAAAGAACAAAAAGAGCCGCTATGGTTACAAAATAAAAGGGAAGGGCTAATTTTTGCCAATTTCGAAAATCAAAAAATGAAACAAGCCCCATAATTGAAAGACCAATTAACCAGAAAATAAACTGGGAGAAAGCCAGATTTTTATCAGTCGAAAAAATAACCAACAGGGAAATTGAACCTAGCGCCAAAATAGCAAAAAGTAAGGAAAAATCCAGGTTTCGCCTTGCCACCTTAACCTCTTTTGACCACAAGTCTTGGTCCTTTTTGCAAAGCAATGGCTTGAACCTGGTCTTTAATATATCCCTCAAATTTCCGGGGCCAGCTTGGGGCGATAACCGTTACCTTCTCATCAAGCCGACAGCCTGCTTCTTTCCTGGCAGCTTGAATCTGACGAATAAGTTCGCGCGTTTCGCCTTCTGCCCTCAGTTGATCAGTAATTTTCATATCAAATCTGACAGACAACGTTTTTCCCTGTCTTGCATCAATTTTTTTGACGTTGACCTCCTCGGCAATCAGTTGTTTGACTCCTTCCGGAAGAACAATCGGTACGGTAGCCGAAAGGGAGCCTAATGGCTGACGGACTTTAATGGCGGCCTCTTTTCGCGCGCTATGCGCTTTTTCGACGACCTGACGAGCTACGTCCATTTCTTTCTCAAGCTTTGAATCAATTACTTTTTGGTCAAGTTGAGGCCAATCGGCAAGGTGGACTGATTTCTTCCCTGTTAAATTTTTATAAATTTCCTCAGAAATAAACGGGGCAAAAGGAGCCAGTAGGCGACAAAAACTTATAAAAACATAGTAAAGAGTTGAAAGGCATGCTTCCCTATCTTTTTTATCTGTGACAGTTAATTCAACTCTGTCACGGGATCGTCTAACATACCAGGTTGAAAGATCATTAACAAAGTCTTGCATCGGTCTCAACACCTTAGGTAAGTTATACTTCCCGATTCCCCCACTTACTTCTTCAAGAAGACTATTCAGCCGGGAAAGTACCCAAAGATCGAGAACATTGCTGGCTTTTGGCAGTTTTCCCCCGGTAAGTGGCTGCCAATTGTTTAAATTAGCGTAAATAACAAAAAAGACATAGACATTCCAAAGAATTAAAAAGAATTTCCTGACAGTTTGCTCGATAGCCTCAGCCGAAAAACGGACATCTTCAGCAAGAGCACCTGGAGAGGAAAGCATATAGACTCGCATAGCATCAGCACCAAATTTATCAAAAACCTCCTCGGGCTCAGGATAATTTCTCAGCCTTTTGCTAAGCTTTTTGCCTTCACGGTCAACGACAATGCCATTGACAATAATGTTTTTAAAAGCTGGTTTGTTAAAAAGGGCAGTTGCAAGTATATGAAGCGTGTAAAACCAGCCCCGCGTCTGATCAAGTCCTTCCGCAATAAAATCTGCTGGGAAATTAGCTTCCCATTCCTTTTGATTCTCGAAAGGATAATGATCTTGGGCATAAGGCATTGAACCTGACTCAAACCAGCAATCAAGAACTTCTTCGATTCTTTTGGACTCTCCACCACAGTTACATCTTAGGATTATTTTATCTATGTATGGCCTGTGAAGATCAATGGTGTAAGAACTTGATTTTTGATGTTCTCTGTTTAAATTCTTGACTGCTTTTGGCAGATTGTCGAAATTAATCGCTTTTTCTTTTAGTTCTTTTACCGACCCCACAACTGTATACTCCTGACATTTCTCGCATTGCCAAACAGGTAGGGGTGTTCCCCAAAACCGATTGCGTGAAATACTCCAATCTCTTGCTTCTTTGAGCCAAGTGCCGAATCTTCCTTCTTTGATGTGTGACGGAGCCCAGTGGATCTTTTGGTTATTGGCTACTAATTTTTCTCGAAAAGAAGAAACCTTAACGAACCAATTGTTAATTGCATAGTAAAGAAGAGGGGTCTCGCAACGCCAACAAAATGGATAAGTATGGCGAACGGTTTCCACTTTATAAAGTAAACCGGCCTTGTCTAAATATTCGGCAATCATTTTGTCAGCGTCTTTAACAAAAATCCCTTTGTAAGGTTCGATCATAAACTCACCATTTTTATCGACAGGCTGCAAACTTGGCAGATTTTCCGTTTTACCGAGCAGATTGTCATCCTCACCAAATGCCGGTGCGATATGAACAATGCCGGTGCCATCGTCAATGGAGACAAAATCAGCAGTAACAATTCTGTAGGCTTCTTTATCTTTATCTTTATCTTTTTGATCCAGAAGATAGTCTAGGGTTTTTGGAGATTTGCGGTCTTTTTCAAAATAGTCAAAAAGAGGCTGATACTTTTGACCGAGTAATTCGTCTTTGGTTATTTTCCGAATATCTTCATAAACATCTAAAACTTCAAGTCTCTTTTTAGCAAGAATAAAATGCTCTCTACCTACTTTAACTTTGACGTAGGAAACCTTGGGGTTAATTGCCAAAGCAGTATTGCCAGGTAGGGTCCAGGGAGTAGTTGTCCAAGCAAGAAAATAGGTGCTGGGATCCTTTGCTGATCTGAACTTGACATAAACTGACGGATCCTCAACATTGTTTTGATAGCCTAAATTAGTTTCAAAATTAGAAAGTGGAGTGGCACATCTTGGGCAATACGGCATACTTCTGAAACCCTTGTAAATTAAGCCCTTATCCCAAAGCTGTTTAAAAACCCACCAGATCGACTCCATGTAATCAGTGTCAAGAGTGGCATAAGTATTTTGTTTATCTGCCCAACGGCCCATGCGCTCAATTGTTTTCTCCCACTCTTTGGTGTAGCGAAAGACGATACTGCGACAGCCTTCATTAAATTTATCAATGCCCATTTTTTCGATATCTTTTTTGCCGGTGATTCCCAGTTCTTTCTCCAATTCATATTCGACTGGCAAGCCGTGAGTATCCCAACCAAGACGCCGCGGCACATAATAGCCCTCCATTGTTTTTAGACGGGTGATTGCGTCTTTGACAGTCATTGCGAGAATATGTCCATAGTGAGGAAGGCCGGTGGCAAAAGGAGGACCGTCGTAGAAAGTGAACTTTTTGGCCTTCCGGCGATTGGCAAGACTTTTCTCGAAAATCTTTTCTTTTTGCCAAAACTTCAGAATTTCTTCTTCGATCTTTGGAAAATTTGGGTGAGGATCAACAGGTTTGAAAGGTAATTTTTTTACCATG
>CAZBJS010000001.1:20891-24781 GCA_964492295.1 uncultured Gammaproteobacteria bacterium | reverse complement strand
GTCAAAGTCGAAAGTCAGAAGAAACCGCAAGATAAAATTCAATCAGAAATTCTTAAGGTTTTGGATGGTGGCGCAAAGCATGTTGATGTGATTGTGCGTGAGTGCAATCTGCCAATCGAAAAAGTGACATCAGCACTTTCGATGATGGAGCTTGGCGGCTTTGCCAAAAACTACGGCTCAGGCGTTTGGGGAGTATAGTATCCTTGACAGCGGTGATAAAAAGAAGGAAAGTGGAGAATTAGGAAACTCGATGAAAAACTTAGTGATCGTAGAAAGTCCCACTAAAGCAAGAACCCTTGGGCAATTTTTGGGCAAGGACTACCAAATCACCGCCTCGATGGGGCATGTCAGGGATTTGCCAAGAGGCGAGTTTGGCGTGGATGTCGAGCATGGTTTTGAACCGAAATACGTTATTCCCAAGGAAAAAATTAAAAGCGTCAATGTCCTTGTTCGTGAAGCATCAACCGCCGATCAACTATGGCTGGCGACTGACCCAGATAGAGAAGGCGAGGCAATCGCCTGGAACTTACTACAAGTGATAAATGCTAAGGGAAAAGTGACAAGTTCTAATTACAGCAGGGTGGTTTTCCATGAGATAACCCGCGATGCGGTTGCCGCGGCCTTTGAACATTCCCGCAAGATCGATGAGGATTTAGTGGGGGCGCAACAAGCCAGACGGGTTTTGGATCGGGTTGTCGGCTACAAACTCTCGCCGCTTCTTTGGAAAAAGGTAAAAAGCGGTCTTTCTGCAGGAAGAGTTCAATCAGTAGCCCTTCGTCTGGTTGTAGAGAGAGAGCGGGAAATTGAGGCACACATTCGTCAAGAATATTGGGTTATAGATCTAATCCTTGAGGGTCAAAGTGAAAAGTCAAAGGGTAAAGAATTCCTGGCGACTCTCATTAAAATCGGTGAGAAGAAGGCTGAGATTAAAAATAAAGGGGCGGCGGACAAAATTGTTTCCGATCTTGAGAATAGCCAATATCAAGTTGGGGAGATTAAAGCACGTGATGTCAGAAAATACCCTAATCCGCCTTTTACCACCTCAACCCTTCAGCAATCTGCGGCAAATAGGCTTGGCTTTACTCCGTCAAGAACCATGCGCGTGGCTCAAGATCTTTATGAACGGGGCCTAATCACCTATATGAGAACAGATTCGGTTAACCTTTCCCAACCGGCTGTTGTTCAAGTTCGCAAGTTTGTCAAAGATAAGTTTGGCCAAAATTATTTGCCCGCAAATCCCAGAAAATACAAAGCCAAATCTCGCCTTGTGCAGGAAGCACACGAGGCAATACGGCCAACGAATATCGAGTTAACCGCTGAAAAGCTTGCGGCTGCCTCTTCCGATCAGAAAAAACTATACGATCTAATTTGGAGACGAATGGTTGTTTGCCAGATGGCCGAGGCGGTAGTCTCTGAGAGATCAATTGATGTCTTAACCAAAGATGGAAAGAGTTATCTCTTAAGAGCAACTGGACAGAAAATAAAATTTGACGGTTGGTATAAAATCTACGAGAAGGCACCTATTAAAGAGCAAGAACTACCAGAGCTTGCAAAAGACGATCCATTGACTCTTATCAGGATCGACCCACAGCAAAAATTTACCGAGCCGCCGCCAAGGTTTACAGAAGCGACTTTAATCCGCGAGCTTGAAAAAAACGATATCGGCAGACCCTCAACTTACGCACCGACCATCTCAACCCTTTATGAGCGAGCTTATATCGAAAAAGTCGAAGGCAAAAAAATTGCGCCAACGCCAATTGGTAAAACTACAGTGGATTTCCTGGTTAAAAATTTTGGCGAAATTGTTGATGTTTCCTTCACGGCTGAGATGGAGAATAATCTTGATTTAATTGCCCAAGGTGAAGCCGATTTGGTCGGCACAATGGAAAAGTTTTGGGGGCCGTTTGACGCTCAAGTTCAAAAGGTTGCTGAGGAAGCGGAGAAAATGAAAGTCCAGGTTGAAGAAACAGATGAAAAATGTGAGGTTTGCGGTAAACCAATGGTCATAAGATACGGCCGCTATGGCAAGTTTTTAGCCTGCAGCGGCTTCCCCGAGTGCAAAAATACCAAAGCTTTAGTTTTCGAGACAGGTTTGACTTGCCCCCAGGATGGTGGCAATATAGTGGTGAAAAGAACCAAAAAGGGCAAAACATTTTGGGGTTGCGCCAACTGGCCCAAGTGCAAGTTTGCCTCTTGGCAAAAACCCCCCTCCGCAGCTAGTGAGGGCGAGCCCTCTCAGGTTACAGCCTAAATCTGCCCAACTAACTTATGTCGAGAACGTCGAAAGTCAAAAAACACGAAGAAAAAGTGATGGTCGTTGCCAGGGGTGATCTTTTCAAAGGCGGTGTCTGGCATGGGATTAAGACCGAAGGTTTAGCTAAATATCTGCGAATTATTAACTTAAAGCACAAGTTTTTAGCTCGAAGCGAGGTTGAAGAAGATCCTCGCTGGCAGCAGATAATTCCGTACTTAGTTTTTACCCACAACAGTAAAATTTTTTTGATGAGACGCAAGAAGAATCACTCGGATCGTCGTCTTTCCGGTCTTTATTCTATCGGCATCGGGGGACATATTAATCGTTCCGATATTAAAGGTGGCAGGATTCTCACCTGGGCAAAACGGGAATTTGAAGAGGAGATTAACTATGAAGGAAAATATAAAACTAAATTTATGGGGCTAATTAACGATGATTCAAACGACGTAGGAATGGTTCATTTGGGATTGGTTGTTCAGCTTTTGGGAAGTTCAGAGCGTATTTCGATCAAGGACGAGCATAAGTTGGGAAGACTGGTTGGGGTTGAGGAGGCAAGTTTTTACTATAAGAATATGGAAACCTGGAGCCAAATAGTCTATGATTTTTTGGTGAAAGGAGAAAGACCGGTGAAATCGAATAATGTCTCTTCTGGTGTTTTACCTGATTGGGCGATTGCCGATTACATCAAACAAGGCAAAATAAAAATCGACCCCTTGCCTGGCAATTGGCGTGAGTTTATCGATCAAGTCTCGATCGATTTTCACTTGGGGGACAACATTAAGCTTTTTAGGTCAGGCGCCTACCGATTTATCGATACCAAACGAGGACTTCCCGAGGATGCAATGGAAGAAATTAATTTATCCCTCGGGGACCCCTTTATTTTGGAGCCGGGGGCCTTTGCGATTACGACAACCCGTGAAGTTCTGGCATTACCCAAAGATATTTTGGGCAGGCTTGAGGGAAAAAGCTCTTTGGCTAGGCTTGGGATTTTGGTGCATTCAACGGCTGCCCGTTTTGACCCCGGCTGGAATGGGGCACCGGTTCTGGAGCTTGGAAATCTTGGGCCAAAACCGGCGATTCTTTACTGCGGCATGCCAATTTGCGCCTTCACTTTCGAAAAACTGGCCGCCCCCGTTAAGATGCCCTACGTGGGCAGTCGAAGTGATCGCTACTCGGGTTCTAAAATAGCGGTTCCGTCAAAGATCGAAAGACATGGTAAGAAAAGATAAGTTTATTATTCTTCGAGAGAACGCCAGTGAATCGAGAAGTTTCCAAATTGTAGTTCTCGACAAGCTCGAACAGTAATGAGCAGAACCCAAGGCAAGTTTATTGTGTTTGAGGGAGCAGACGGGACAGGGAAGACCACACAGGCGAAGTTTCTTTACCATTATTTAAAAAAGAGAAAGGTTCCAGCCGAATTTATTTCTTTCCCAAGATATGCCGATAATCTCTGGGGTAAGTTGGTTAGGCGTTATCTTGACGGTGAATTCGGAAACATTAATTCAGTCAATCCTTATTTGGTTTCGGTTCTTTATGCCGGTGACAGGCTTCTGGCCTCCGAGAAGATCAGGAAGTGGTTAGCGCAAGGGAAGACTGTAGTTTGCGATCGGTATATGGCTTCCAATATTGCCCACCA
>CAZBJS010000001.1:10153-20791 GCA_964492295.1 uncultured Gammaproteobacteria bacterium | reverse complement strand
CGCAAGGGAAGACTGTAGTTTGCGATCGGTATATGGCTTCCAATATTGCCCACCAAGTTGTCAAAGTGAGAAGTCAAAGTGAGAAGTCAAAGTTTATCAAATGGCTTGAGAATTTGGAGTTTGGGCAAAACAAAATTCCTAAACCCGATTTGGTGATTCTCTTGACGATTCCCACTGAAGTCGCCCAAAAATTTATGAGGCTCCGCAAGCTTGATATCCACGAAAAAGATATTCGGTATCAGATGCTGGTAGCCAAAGCTTTTGAGGAATATGCAAGAACTCAGAAGAGTTGGGCTATTGTTTCAAACATGGTAGACAAAAAGCTTAGGAGTTTGGAAGATGTTCATCTGGATGTTGTTGATAATCTTTCCAGAATGGGAGTCTTCTAGATTAAAAATGGTAGATCTGCTGAAGTCTTCTGAAAAGTTTACCAAAGAAGAGGCGCATTTCATTGAGCCGTTTTTTACCAACTTGGACCGCAATGTCTTTGCTGCCAAGTATTTGCCGAGCGAAGTTTTAGGAGCTTTAGCATCCCGCTATAGCCGCTCGATAAAGGGTGTTCGCAGGCTGTTTTTTGACGAATACATCAAGCCAATTTTGGAGCCGAATTTAGAGGGAGTTGGGGTTGGAGAAGCTAGAGAGGCGGAAAGTATGAGGAAAGAGCTTGTTTCTTTTGTAGACTATCTTCACAAGCATGGTGGTTGGGAAGCGGTTGTCAACAGCCGCCGGGCTCGCGATTTTTTCCGTAAATGGTTGGCCGCTTACGGTGATGACTCCATTGCTCAGATGGCCGGCGCCCATCTTTTTTTTGAAAACATTTCCAATGTGGCAACCAAGGTACTGGAGGACTTTCGGATCGGTTTTGCTCCTCTTGAAAAATCAACCCGTTATGTTTTGTTTGATCAGAAGGTTAATGGACGCTATCTCTATTATCTCGAGCCAGATTTGGCAAAGTCGAAGTTTAAAAACGAATACGTCAAGACGATGAATGTGCTTTTTCGCCGCTACGTCGGGTCAGTTGAGCCGCTTTCCAAGTATCTGGGGCGAAGGTTTCCGAAAGAAGGCGATCAATCCGATCGAGCTTATCGAGAGACGATCAAGGCAAAGGCCTGCGATGTCCTCAGGGCTTATTTGCCGGCGGCAACTTTGACTAATGTTGGCTTTTTTGGCGTCGGTCAAGCTTTTGAATATGTGTTGACCCGCTGTTATGCCCATCCACTTTTCGAGATGCGTCAGTTGGCAAAAGAAGCGCAAGTTGAGCTTAACAAAATTATCCCTTCACTTGTTGACAGAGCTGCGAGCCCTCGAGGCAAAATTTATCAACGGTATGTTTGGGCAACAGAGAAGAAATTGGAAAGACTAACTCAAGAATTGCTCAATACCCCTGCTCAAGTCCGGGATTTGAACGGGCCTGGGGTGGAGCTTGTTGAGTACGACTTTGATGCCGAGGATAGAATTGTTGCCAGTCTTCTTTATAAGTATTCGAAGTTACCTTACTCGGAGATCAAAAAAAGGGTCTCGGCCATGAGTGCTCGACAAAAATCGGCAATCATCAAGAAATCCATAGCCAGGCGCAAAGTCAGGCAACACCGGTTGGTGAGGGCTTTTGAAAATACATATTATAAGTTTGATGTTGTTGCCAACCTTGGAGCTTACCGCGATCTTCACCGCCACCGCATGTTAACCCAGGAGCGCCAGCGATTTACGACAGAGCTGGGATTTGATATTCCACAGGATTTGGTGGCGACAAAGCTTGATAAGGAATATATTGATGCTGCCAGAAAAGTCGATTCGCTGTATCGCAAGATCAGCCAGAACTATCCGGACCAAGCGCAGTATGTAGTGATATTGGGCAATCGGATTCGCTGGTATCAGTGGCAGAATTTAAGGGAGCTGGCGTGGGAGGCAGAGCTGCGAACCGGGCCACAGGGACATCCTGACTATCGCAAAATTGAACAGTTGAAAGTCGAGACGGTGCGCCAGGTGCATCCGATTTTAGTCGAAGCGTTGAAATTTGTAGACTGGCGAGAGTATGATTTAGCAAGACGGGAAAGTGAAAAGAGAATAGATCGAAAGTTGGGTTTGGCAAAATAGGAGGTGAGAGTCGGTGAAATTACCAAAACTGTCATTCTTGAAACGTTCTGAGCCAAAATTTGTTCCGAGGCCTGAAGAGGAAGTTCTTATAGAAAATTGCACCAGGCCCGGTATAGGTCATTTAGAAAGTCACAATCTACTTGATGAAGCTGGTCTTTCTCCCGACAGGCGCGGTCCAGTAGAAGAGCTTATCAGGAGTAGAATAATGGAGAATGTACTTAAAGGTGGTAAAGAGCGCCCAGGTTGCTTGACTTGACTGTTGGGGAGTAGTATTATTTTCACAAAACTATAAATTGGCTTCCGAGATTTCGGGCCGATTTTTTGTTGGGTATGAATGTGTCAGAGAGAGCTGAGATTATAAGGGCTGCAGAAAATTTTTTCGGCATCCAGTTGAGTCCCGGAACGCCTGAGCCCCAAACAGCTACGCCGCAAAATAGTCATCAGCCAATCGCCACAGGTTGGACAGAAAAAGTGATAGACGGTAAGAGAGTTCGATTACTTGATCTTGGTCAAAAGGGCGTATTACCTGCTGCTTGGGCGATAAACTCTCGGACGCCTCGAAGAAAGAAAGGATAGCTGGAACTATTTTTAACCTTGATACCTCAGATCATTTTGTGTTACAGTTTCCAAGATTACACACGCTCTACGCAGACTCCTTGAGTCTGCAGTTGGTAGTTCTTAGTTCATAGGTCATAGAAATTGCAGATTTAAGTTAGAGCGGAGGACCCGTCACTCGGCGGGGCGAAAGGAGAATTCGATGAATATTCCATCGATGCAGGAACTGTTGGAAGCTGGTGTCCATTTTGGACATCAGGTTAGGCGTTGGAACCCGAAAATGCGCCCTTACATCTTCACCGCCCGTGGCGGGGTTCATGTTATTGATCTTGCCCAAACAGTTAGCAAACTCGAAGAGGCCTGTGATTTTGTCAAAAAACTTGCTGAAAACGGAGGCATGATGATTTTTGTTGCTTCCAAAAAGCAGGCCCGAAATATTGTTGAGGAGGAAGCACGTCGGGCTGGCGTCAAATATATGATTGAGCGCTGGATTGGCGGGCTTTTGACTAACTGGGAACAAACCAGCAAAAATATCAAGAAGCTTTCTGAGCTTAAGGCCAAGCGCGAAGCCGGTGAGTTTGCGGAGAAGACCAAAAAAGAAAATCTGATCATTGATCGGCATATTGCCGCTCTTGAGCGTTTTTATGGTGGCGTTGAGGGACTGGATAAACTTCCGGATGCGTTATTTGTAGTTGATGTCAGAAAAGAAGAAAGTGCTTGTCGTGAGGCCAAGAAAAAAGGACTTCCGACAGTTGCAATTTGCGATACCAATGCCAATATTGCCTTTGTAGACTTTCCGATTCCGGGAAACGATGATGCAATTGGCGCCATTCAAATTGTAACGCGCGCCGTCGCCGACGCTTACCTTGAAGGCAGACAAAAGTTTGAGAAGAAATCTGCCAAAGAGAAGGTGGAGTTAGCAGGGGAATCCGCTGTTAAACACACAACGCAAAACGACTAACGCTTAATGCTATTGGCGCAATTGCTAAATTGCTAGATTGTTGAATTGCTATATTGAATAATATGAGGGTTTCCTTAGGCGATATTAAGAAACTTAGAGAAAAAACTGGGGCTGGTATTGCCGATTGCAGACGAGCACTTGCGGAAGCTGGCGGAGATTTTAAGAAAGCTAAGGAATTGGTCAAAAGTTGGGGAGCGGCCATTGCCGCCCAAAAGAAAGATCGGGCGGTCGGCGCCGGACTGGTGGAGACATACATTCACGCGGGCGGAAGAGTTGGGTCGATGGTCGAGTTGAGGTGCGAAACCGATTTTGTTGCCAGAACAGCTGAATTTAAGAATTTGGCTCATGAAGTGGCCATGCAAATTGCCGCCATGAACCCTGTCGATGTTAGCGAACTTTTGAAGCAAGAGTATATTAGAGATTCATCCCAAAAAGTTGATGATCTAGTCAAAGAGACTATCGCCAAAGTCAGGGAGAATATCCAAATCAAAAGATTTATCAGGTTTGAGCTGGGAGGATAGAATGATTGAGCAAAAATTTCAGCCCAATTCAGAAGCAGAAGTCGCTGAGGCTGTCGAAAGATATGAAGAAAGACGTCGGATCAGCTTGATTCATGACTTGGCGCAGTGGGAAAAGAGCCAAAGCGAGGCAGTGCGGGCAATTTATCGGGATGCCGAGTCCTATTTCCAAGCGATGAGCAGTCAGCACCTACCGTGGTATCGGGAGCTGCCTGATGATCCTGCGGCAAAAGATATTGTTCAATTTTATTATGGCGATAAGCCTCCAGGTCTTAGAGATATCGATGATCGTGCCAATGTGAAACTGTTTGAAATAATATACTGGAATTTCTGCTTAGTCAAAGGATTGCAAAGAACAGTTTTTACTAAGTGAGATCTTATGTTATTTGAAACCAAAAATTACTGTCGATGTTAGAAGAAGTTCAAAAGCGAATGCAGGAAGCGCTTTCGCATCTGAAAGCCGAACTTGCCCAAATCAGAACAGGCAGAGCAACTCCCAATTTAGTCTCCGATATTCAAGTTGAAGCCTACAACACCAAGATGATGGTCAAGGAATTGGCCCAAATTACGGCGCCTGAGCCGACGGTTCTTTTAGTTTCTCCTTGGGACAAGTCAATTATTACCAACATCACAGGCGGCATCGCCAAGGCAAACATCGGTCTCAACCCAGTCATTGACGGCGAAATCATCAGGATTGTTATTCCTGCTTTGACCGCCGAGCGCAGAGAGCAGATTATTCGCCAAATGCACCAAACTCTTGAGAGATATCGAGTCGAAATCAGACAAATCAGACATGAACATATCGAAAAACTACGAGAGCAAAAGAAAAATAAAGAAATTTCGGAAGACGAGGAGAAACGACTGGAAGCAGAAACTCAAAAAGTTTACGATGGGTATATCGAGGCAATCGAGGTTGCCGGGAAAGGGAAAGAGGAGCAGCTACGCGAAGTGTAACTTCGCGAAATTGCTAAATTGCTCAATTGCTGAATGGTCAAACAACAATTTAACAATCTAACAATTTAACAATTATGGCTATCTTAATCTTCATCCTGATTCTCTCCGTTCTGGTTTTAATCCATGAGTTTGGGCATTTCCTGATGGCTAAGCGCGCTGGCATTGGCGTTGAGGAATTTGGGTTCGGGCTGCCACCAAGGGCGTGGGGCAAAAAAATTGGCGAAACAATTTATTCTGTCAACTGGTTACCCTTTGGGGGGTTTGTGCGGTTGGTCGGGGAGGATCCAACTGACAAGCGAGCTGGTCAAAAAAATAGCTTTTACACTAAATCTCTGCGAGAGCGAACAGCAGTCGTCGTTGCCGGCGTGGTTGCCAATTTAATTTTGGCGGTCTTAATTTTTTATGTTGTCATTTTTGCCCTGAAGTTTAAGGTCAGCCTGCCACTTCTCACTGAGCACCGCTTTAAATTCGTCAACGAAACGCGGCAAGTTCTGGTAGTTGACGTCTCCGTTGGTTCGCAGGCAGAAATTGCCGGAATTGGCTTGGGAGATTCGATTATTCAAGTTGGAGATGAGAAGGTATCTTCAATCGAGCATCTTCAAAAAATCATCAGATCTTCAGAGGGCAAAAATCTGACAATAATTCTTGAAAACCCCGTCAATAACCAGACAAGAGTGGTCAATGCTACTCCTGTCTTTAGTGAGCAAATCAAAGCTATAGCTTTGGGTGTGGGCCTGGGAGAGTTGGCCGTCCTAAATTATCAGACTCCACCCCAGGTGATTTTCGCCGGTTTTATCCACAGCTACAATACTCTAGAGTATAGTTTGAAGGTTTTGGGCGAGCTCGCGGGCTTTGCAATTCGCCAGCGAGATATCTCACCGGTTTCTGAAGGAGTTGCCGGGCCTGTGGGAATTGCCGCGATTACTTCACAGGCGGTTTCTTTGGGGGCAGTTTCCACTCTTCAGTTGGTTGGACTTCTTTCCTTAAACTTGGCCTTTATCAATATTTTGCCGATTCCGGCACTTGATGGCGGCAGGTTTTTCTTTATCGTTTTGGAGGCAGTAACCAGAAGAAAAGTTTATCCGAAAGTGGAAAAGTGGGCCCACACGGTAGGCTTTGTCCTGCTTTTGGCCCTGATAATTCTGATTACCTATAATGATATTTTGAAGCTGGTTAGATAATTACTTTCTGCTATACTTTTATTTGTGAGGTACTCGCAACTTTTTGGAAAAACGAAAAAGACAGATCCGAAAGACGAGGTTTCGAAAAACGCGAAGCTTTTGATTCGGGCGGGATTTGTTAAAAAGGAAGTTTCAGGAGTATACAATTTTTTGCCTCTGGGGCTTAGGGTCCTTAATAAAATTGCGAACATCGTTCGCGAAGAAATGAATGCTGCCGGTGGGCAAGAAATTTTGCTTAGCGCTCTTCAAAATTCGGCCAGTTGGCAAAAGACGGGCAGATGGAAAAGCTTTGACGCACTTTTTAAGGTTAAAAGCCAATACGATCAAGAATATGCGCTGGGTCCAACCCATGAGGAAGTGCTGGTACCGATAGCGCGTGAATATGTCAAATCGTACCGGGATTTGCCGATTTATCTTTACCAAATTCAGACCAAGTTCC
This sequence comes from uncultured Gammaproteobacteria bacterium, assembly GCA_964492295.1. GTDB lineage: Bacteria > Patescibacteriota > Microgenomatia > Curtissbacterales > GWA2-41-24 > CAZBJS01. The sequence continues at coordinate 14,089 of CAZBJS010000001.1, read as the reverse complement.
GCGACGAACCGCGGGCCAAAAGCGGACTTTTGCGCGGGCGGGAGTTTTTGATGAAAGATCTATATTCATTCCATACTGACGAGAAAGATATGCTTGCTTATTATGAAGTGATGAAAAAGGAGTATAAAAAAGTATTTTCCCGGATAGGGCTCGACGCTGTCGAGACAGAAGCAGCTGGTGGAACCTTTTCGAAGTTTTCTCACGAATTTCAAGTAATTTGCAAAAATGGTGAGGACGAAATTATTTATTGCCCGGGCGGAGATTATGCCCAAAATGCTGAAATCGCCACAGCCAAACCTGGTCAACCGTGCGTTTTAGGCCATGGACCCCTAAAACGAGTCAAAACCATTGAAGTCGGCAATATTTTCCCCCTCAAGGACAAATTTTCGAAAGCGTTCGGCTTAACTTATAAAGACAAAAGTGGCAAGGACAGATATGTGATAATGGGATGCTACGGTATTGGGATTTCAAGGGCAATGGGGGCAATTGTTGAAGTTTATAATGATGACAAAGGTATCTTGTGGCCGAGGCCAGTTAGTCCATTTGATGCCCATTTAGTACATATTGAGGACCCGGGGACCGAGTCTTGGGCCAAAGAGGCATATCAGAAGTTGACCAAAGCGGGAATTGAGGTTTTATGGGACGATCGTGAGGACGTCTCTGCCGGCGAAAAATTTTCCGACGCGGATCTAGTTGGGATTTCAACAAGACTTGTTGTTTCGAAAAAGGTTGGTCATGGGAAGGTCGAGTGGAAGGGGAGGAATAAAATGAAAAGCGAGATTATCGGTTTTGATCAAGTTGTCAAAAGATTGAAGATTTAAATTATCACGATCTTTTCTTTCTTCTGTTTGGCATTCTGGCCAATCCAAGAGATATTTCTGCCAGTTTCCTTATTTCTTCAAGTGTCTTGAGAGGGTTTGAAGGCCCTTGAGTTTTTGGTGGATGAATACTCAAGTCAGCGAGACCGCCTGTATTAAGTCTTCCTCTTCTGTTTTTGAATTTTGGGCGCTCTGCTGTCATTCTGGATGAATTTTACAGATTTCTACTTCAAAGAGCAATTTACTCTTGAAGTACTCATTGTAATAGCAAAATTTGCTATAATTCTTTTTCAATAATGCAGTATCAAGTCACTCGAGGCGAAAAGGGAAAAGTTGAGGTTAAAGTTGATCTCACGAAAGCCGAGTTCACCTCGACTTATAACCAAATCCTTTCTCAATACGCCAAAGAAGCCAAAATTTCAGGTTTTCGGCCAGGTCGTGCTCCTGCCGATGTTGTCGAGCGCTACGCCGGTCTTTCTAAACTTTTGAATGAAACGGCAAGTTTCTTGATGTCCAAACACTTGGACGAAATTTTCAAAAAAGAAGACCTAATACCTGTTGACTCACCGAAAATTGCCATCGAAAGTCTCTCCCGCGATACCCCATTTTCCTTTGTGGCCACCTTCAGTTTAAAGCCGAAAGTAACGGTCGGCGATTGGAAAAAGCTAAAGATTAAAAGAATCAAGCCACGACAAATAACAGGAGAGGATGTCGAAGCTTCAGTCAAAAGTATTTTTGAGGCCTACCAAAAACAGAAAGGGGCAGAGAGTCAAAGAGCCAAAGAGACAAAGTCTGAAGACGAAAGTCCGTCTAAGAAGTTTATTTATGATGCGCATGGGAACAAAATATTTCTTAAGGATGAGACAGAGAAATCAAAAGAGCCAAAGGAGACAAAGACTAAAATCGATGATGAGCCCTTCGACAAAGCTCAGGATAAACCTGACGATGAATTTGCCAAGGCAATTGGGGCACGCGACTTGGCGCATCTTCGTGAAATTGTCAGGGGAGACCTTAAAACCGTTGTTAACAACCAAGTTGAGGCCAAATTTGAGGAAGAAATATTTGAAAAAATCAGCGAAGTAGGAAAAGTAGAAGTTCCGGATGTACTGGTTGAGGATGAGCTGAACAGAGTTTTGATAAGACTGAGCAACCAACTTGAGGAGCAGAGAAGGACACTCGATGACTACCTTAAAGAGCAAAAGACAACTGTTGATGATCTTAAAAACAAATGGAGAGATCAGGCTGCCAAAAACGTAAAGATAACCTTGTTTCTTGATGAGATCGGTAAACAAGAAAAAGTGGCGGTTACTAAAGAGGAAGTTGAAGGGGCGCTAAAGAGTGTCGCCAAGACCGACATTTCAGAACAACAGAAGTCAGATCTTGAGCGCTACATCGCCGTTTCCATTTTCCAGGCCAAAACCTTGGATTTGGTTAAAAAAACCGTAGCTTCATAAGCTTGCCAAAATTGATTTTAGGGGATAAAATGTAGTGTCTGGGTTTGATTGAAATCAGATCCTCCTCCGCTACCTCCTGCGTTAGAACTTCGGAGGTCAAGAAAGTTTCGGAGGACAAGAAAGGATGTGTTCATGTTTTGGCCAAAACGATTGTTACCCACTATTCCCCGGATTTTGACGGAATTCCGGCTATTTGGCTTCTAAAAAAGTTCCATCCAGAGTTTAAGGGTGCCAAAGTGGCATATGTGCCGGCAGGGGAGGCAACCTACAATAGCGAACCAGTGGACTCTAACCCCGACGTTGTCCATGTAGATACCGGTGGCGGGAAGTTTGATCATCATCAAACGGATGACTTTACTTGTGGAGCAAAGTTGGTTTACGAGTGGCTGGTGAAAGAAGGTTATGTCAAGGGAGATGATGAAGCGTTGGCGAGACTTGTTGAAATTGTTACCCAGCTTGATCATGGTTGGGATACTTACAAGTGGTGCGAGAGAGCGGATGACAGATACGAATTCTCGATCCACAATATCTTGGTCGGTTGGAAAATCCTAAACCCTAGGCAAGATGAAACGTACATTGAATGGACGATAAACGCCCTTGAGGCTACTTACAAGCTCCTGCAGTTAAAGATTCAGGCAGAAAAAGAAATCGAGGGTGGATTGAAGTTTCAAACCAAATGGGGCAGAGGTGTTGCCGTATATGGGGCTAACGATTCGATTCTGGATGTAGCCATTAAAAACGATTATGCCCTGGTTGTGCGCAAAGATCCGGCAAGAAGATTTGTGCGCATCACCGGTTCCAATAAGTTCAATGTTGATTTAACTCGCGCATACGAAATGTTTAAGGAAAAGGATCCCGAGGCGACTTGGTTTTTACATGCTTCCAAGGTTTTGTTGCGTAACGGATCAAGCCGAAACCCGACAATGAAGGCAACAAAGCTGACTATTGAGGAGGTAGTGGCGATTTTAGAAAAATCTTAATTCAAAAATTAAAAATCAAAATGCAAAATGATAGATCAAACAAGGTGGTTAATCAAAGAAGCAGCTTTAAGACTTAAATATATGACCAACAAGGATTGTATCTTTTGCAAGATTGTTTCGGGAGAAATTAAACCTCGCGATCCAGTTTACGAAACCCAGAAGTCCATTGCTTTTTGGGATATTAATCCCGTTGCAAAAACTCACATCTTGATAGTACCAAAGCGGCATATCGAGTCAGTGATGACGGTTGGGCAAGATGATGCGGTTTATCTTATTGACATGTTTGAAGTTGCTCAAAAAATAGTTGCTGACAAAAACTTGGATGCATTTAGGTTGGCATTCAATGGGGGAACATACCAGCACGTGCCTCATTTGCATATGCACTTGTTGGCGGGAGGAAAAGTAGAATGGAGCAAGCTATAGGAATTATCAAACAGGCTTCGTCGTCAAAAAACGCCCGCTCTTTTTTTAGTCAATTCGATTTTTTCGTCAAGAGCTCGCTCAAGCCTGCGCAAGACACAATGATTAATCAGGCTCGTTTGTTGGTTTGGTCTTGCTCCGTCAAGTTTTTGACTGACTTCAGCCTGCTTGTTTGGTATTTGGGATTTGGATTTTGGAATTTAAGAGGGAAGGTGGTGTTTTTAAATAATTTATGGCGACTAAAGTGACTGCCCAGGCCGGCGA
>CAZBJS010000001.1:0-10053 GCA_964492295.1 uncultured Gammaproteobacteria bacterium | reverse complement strand
AAGGTGGTGTTTTTAAATAATTTATGGCGACTAAAGTGACTGCCCAGGCCGGCGAGTCGGTGGAGTCTTTAATCCGTAAATTCAACAGAAAAGTCCAGGCCGAGGGCATCATCGCAGAAATTAGAAGGCGGGAGTATTACCTTAAGCCCTCTTTGAAAAAACAGCAAAAGATCCAATTGGCTAGAAAAGCCTCAATTCGCGCAAAATCTCATTAAAATGGCGCATTTGGATAGGCTAAACGAGGATTTAAAATCTGCACTTAAATCGAAAGATGAAACGGCAGTTTCAACCTTGAGGTTTTTAATTGCCAAAATTCACAATGCGAAAATTGCCAAAGGAGAGGAGCTTTCAGACGAGGAAATAATTGCCGAGATTGGCAAAGAAGCCAAACGCCATAAAGAATCGATTGACGCTTTTGAAAAAGGGGGCCGAGCCGAACTTGTAGCCCGGGAAAAAGCGGAACTTGAGATAATTTACAGGTATTTGCCAAAGCAAATTCCCAAGGAGGAAATTGAGAAAGTTGTTGATCAAGTAATCTCAGAGCTCGGGGAAGCAGGGCCCCGAGACATAGGAAAGGTGATAGGTGCGGTGATGGCAAAAGTTCGGGGCCAGGCGGATGGAGCGTTGGTTTCTACAATTGTGAGAGAGAAATTATCAGAGTAGTATTTGCGGGTCCTGCCACCGGCTCGTCCCATCCGACGTCCTCGGACTCGATGATACTCGTAGCCTTAGTTTAATATCGATTGTAGTCCTGCGGGCGCTCGATGGGACTCCCTCCGCCGGTGTCACCCGCAAAGAAAATAAGTATGGTGAATGTTTTAATTTCTACCGACACTAGATATCCGGTAAACCGTAAAATAATAAGGAAGGCGGTTGGGGATGTGATTGCCAAGCACCAAATAGGAAGCCTCAATACAGAAGTTTCGGTTGCCGTCGTGGGGAGCCGCAAAATGAATGAACTTTCCAAAAAGTATTTAGACGATGGTCAAAAACATGATGTTTTGGCTTTTGCTCTTGAAGGGGTAGAGCAGGAGGAGGGTTTTATCAACCCTCCCGATGAAACCTTAAGACTCGGAGATGTGGTAATTTGCTGGCCATGGGTCCTAGAAGAAGCCAGTTATGATAATGTGGTGGTGGACGAGAAAGTTTACTTTCTTGTCAGTCACGGAGTTGAGCACTTACTGGGAGAACACCATGATTAGATCGCAATACGACCAACGACTATTGACTAACGCTTTTAGATTTGAGATTGCATTAGACATTAGTCTTTTAGCGTTAGACGTTGAAATCATGCGTTAGTCGTTGGACATTAGACGTTAAGCGAGCCAAAATTATGACTGTATTTTATAGAAAGTATCGACCCCAAAAATTTGCCGATTTGGTTGGTCAGGACGCGGTCAAGAAAACCTTACTTTCACAGCTTGAAACGGGCCGAATTAGCCACGGTTATTTATTTTGCGGCCCTAAAGGCACTGGCAAAACCTCCATCGCCCGCATTTTTGCCAAAGCAGTCAATTGCCGGAGAACAGATATCGGAGATCGGAGATCAGATAAGTCCGAAATCCGACATCCGACATCTGGCATCCGATTTGGTGAGCCTTGCAACAAATGTACGTCGTGTCTGGCAATTACCCAGGGTTCACACTTGGATCTTGTGGAAATCGACGCCGCCTCCAACAGGAACATTGATGATATCAGAGATCTTCGCGAAAAGATCAAACTTTCGCCAGTTTCAGCAAGATTTAAGGTTTATATTATTGACGAGGTTCACATGTTAACTCGCGAGGCTTTCAACGCACTATTGAAGACTTTGGAGGAGCCGCCTGCTCACGCAATCTTCATTTTGTGCACGACAGAAGTTAATAAACTCCCGCAGACGATAATTTCCCGCGTTCAGAGATTTAATTTTTTGAGAGCAACTCACCAGCAGTTGACTGAGGCGATAACCAAAATCGCCTCGCTTGAGGGAATAAAGATCGACAAGGAAGCAATTTCGGCTGTTGCCCGCGCAAGCGACGGCTCATATCGGGATGCGATTTCAATTTTAGACCAGTTGTCTACATCTGCAAGATCAATTTCCGAAAAAGACTTGAGTGCGATGGCGACGCTTTCCGACTGGAACCATACTTTCTCTTTCGTTAAGAATCTCATTGATCTTCGGCTGAAAGAGGTAGTTTTGGTCCTTGAGGGTTTGGCAGCTGGCGGTTATGATCTTTCGTTTTTCACCAAAGAAGTCGTTCTTTTTTTGGAAAAACTGCTGCTTATGAGGCTTGGCTTTTCAAAAAACGAGCTTGATCTTGAGTCTGATCAACTTGCCAGAATGGAGGAAATTACGGCTCGAGCAAACGCTGAGGATCTGCAAAACTTGATGAGGCTCTTTTTAATCGCCGAAAGCGAGGTTAAACTCTATCCGCTACCTCAAATCCCCTTGATTTTGGCAGCGTGTAAGTTTTGCCTGCCACGAAAAGAAACTGCCGAGCAGAAAATTTCCGAAGCTCAAGACAAATCTCGCGACCAACGTAAAGAGAGTAAAAATGACACCCTCCCCGCCCATGGAAGGGCGGGGTTTCCCTTACAGGAAAAACGGATGACGTTTTCTTTGTCGGCTTCATCCCCGACCACAGAACGTCGGGGTATTCGCCGAGTCGAAAATAAGAAAGCAAAGTCTTCCCCGAAAAACGAGGCCCCAGAAAAAAAAGACAAAACAGCCAAGGATAAAAACAAAACGCTTGGGCAAATCGAGGCCAAGTGGATTGAGTTTTTAAACAAGATTCGGCCAATCAACACTCATGTGATGGCGATTCTTAGGGCGACAAGCCCGGTCAAGTTTGAAAATGGTCATCTAACTTTAGAGGTATTTTATAGATTTCACAAGGAAAAGCTGGAGGAACCTAAGATCAGAGAAATCCTCGAGAAAATCCTTAAAGAGACCGTCGGGGAGCCAATAAGGCTGCGCTTTGTTCTTGCCCCAAAGGAGACAAGGCCACCTAAACCAGTCAGAGAAAGCGATTTGGTGGATGTTGATGTTGAAAAACTTGAGAGGATCAGTACCGAAATTCAGGAGATTTTTTCAAAATGATTAAAAAGGCGATTTTGGCATTTGTTGTTTCGATTGTCCTTTCAGGCTGTTTGCCGTCAATTGCCAGAAGAGGTCAGCAAGGCTCGCCTGCCGGCTCAAGAGAGTTTGCTCAAGGAAAGGTTGTCAGCGGATTTCCAAACTTGCCACGATATCCAGAATCTCAGGTTATCGAGTCGGTAGCCGATGATGGGTCATATGGCGCTTCGTTTTTCTCACAAGACAGCCTTGAGGTGGTCTCGACATTTTATAATGATTCGTTACCCCAATTTGGTTGGGATACTCAATTTGTTAAAAATACGGAAACCAATTACACTTTTAGGTTTAAAAATGCCCAGTTTGAGGGGACAATCATTGTTAATGTGGCGGCCGATAATAAAAGCACGGCTATTACTTATTCGGCTTCTCCTCGCTAGGAAAATTGAAGATACAATTTGACGAGATAACTTTAAGCTGTTATATTGTTTTTACTCTATGAGAAAGGTCAGCCGCATTCAACTCCTTGCGTTAATGTTTGCGACCTTCTTTTTATTGTTGACAGCAGCTTTGGTAACCGTTGTTTTGGCCCAAAGTCCTCAGAGTTCTCCCAGGCAAGAAATTCCAGGTCGCCTCGAACAAAATCAGCAAAGGCAGGAGGAGCTTAAGGCAAGAATTGCTACTCGCGCCGCGCAGTTAAACGAACAGCGCATCAGGAGATTAAAGCAAGTCTTCACAAGAGTTCTTGATCGGTTCAAGGCTGCACTTGGGAGACTAGACAGAATTGTCGGCAAGATCGAAAGACGCATCGCCAAACTTAACGATCGAGGCGTGGATACGCAAGCTGCCTCGGCTGCGCTTGAGGGCTGCCAGGGTAAGAAGGCGGCAGCCCAAGGGGCAATTGATCAGGCAGGACCCCAAATTGAAGCGATTGATCCGACCTCGACCAATGTCAGAGAGACTATCAAAACTTCGGTTGAGGCAATGCGCAGTGCCAAACGGGCTATCCGCGATTATCATAAGTGCTTAGTAGAGGTAACCAGGATATTAAGAGCCGCAAAACTCAAGGAGGGAACAAGAAGTGCGCAGTAAAGGTTTTTCGCCAATGTGGCTGGTTTTGATTGTGGCCGTTGTTGGATTTTTGGTAATTTTGGCATACGGATTTGCCAATCTTGTAAAGATCGGAGGCCCCCAAATTCCTCAGGAGGTGCCAACTGTCGAGGATTCTCAGGTGACGGAGCTTGAGACGCTTTCCGACTCTGATGAGGTTAATGTTATTGAAAGCGAGCTGGGCTCCACAAACATTGAAGCTCTAGACCAAGGTTTAAACGAGGAACTTCAATCAGTCGGCCTCTGAAGTTAAGTATATCCCGTTTTACCAGTACCGGCCCACCACAACAAGTGTCATTCTCGATCTAATCGAGAATCGGATTCTCAATTAAGTCTTCGACCGTGAGTTTCAGACCGAATCGGCTGAGAATGACAGATTGCGGGGTTGACACACCCCAACAAAAAGAGTATTTTCAGGGCGAAAAGACCCCGAAAATTTTAGGAACAGTCTGCCCTCACTCGGATTGAGTTTCTGCAAGGTTAAAGACTTTTTTTGCACTCTAAAATCTTTCAAAAATATGGAAACTACAAAAAAAATTAGCTGGCGCGTTATTTGGTATTCGGTTTTGATTTATCTTTTGGCGTTTATCGCCAGCGGCTTGGTTGTTTTGCCCTGGTTTTATTTGGTTCTTCCGATGATTGTTTTCTGGACAACAGTTTATTATTTTCGAAGTGCCGAGCGCACTTTTGCGGCGGGACTTCGGGTTTCACTTTTCTGGTTTTTCCTAATTAGCATACTTTCGGCAATTGAAATCATCGGGCCATATTATGCCAATGCTCTTTTCTACTTCTCAGACGGCAGAAACTGGCTGCTTTACCCCTTGATTCTTTTGATACCGGTAATTTACAGTCTGATTTTGGAAAATAACAGCAAGAAAAAGGGAAGAAAACGGAAATTTAGAAACTTCAGGGAAATAGTTCCTCTCGGGCCCAACCAGGCAAGTGTGTAATTTCTCCCAAAAAGGTTAGTTCCCTTGAGACTAAAAAATATGGTAAGCTTGATTTTAAAATGCGTGATCTTGCAAATCGAGATTTTAGTAAGCGACGGTTCTCATTTGATTTTAATTTTACCCTGCGCCTTATTGTCCTGGCGTTGATAGTGTTTTCTGGACTTGCTCTTGTCAAGACCGTTTTTTTGTCCGGGAGGGGTGCCGGCGGCTCTTCGGTTATTCTGAGTGAAGCTCCAAGGGGACTTAAGCCGATTCAGGCGGAGCAGGTGAATATCACAGCTGAGGGAGTCGATTTGGCAACCCAGAAGACTAGCCTAGTTGATGTTAAATACGGAGGGCAGGCCAAAGGGACTGCAACTAGATCATACGGTGGAGGAAGCTATATTCTCACAGTTGAGGTAACTCTTCCAGACACGAAAGGAGCTTCGTGGGAAGTATGGCTTGCCGATAGCGAAGGAGCTCTACGCGAAGTCGATTTTTTGACTTGCACCACAAATTCCTGCAGCTTGAACTTAAGAGGCCCAGACAAGTTCTCGAATTTCAACGAGATCTGGGTGACGCGTGAACTCACAAGAGAAGACAATAAACCCGAGCAACATGTACTGGAGGGGAACTGGTGAAGGGGTTGTTTTGGCTTATCAATCAAAAAACGCTCAGCAAAGCTAAATCCATAATAACAAGTTTGGGTTTTCTGCTTCGCTTAAGCCTCCGCCGGCCACATTTGTTTGAGTATTTTGTTGTGATTACTGGGCCGGCTTCGTCAAATTTTTGATTAACTTCGCCAAAACTCTGAAATGGAGAAACGGATTTTATGAAAAAGGTTATGGTTTTTGGGGCTTTTGACGGGTTGCATCCTGGGCATTTGTATTTCTTTGCCCAGGCAAAGAAATACGGAGACTATCTGATTGTTTCTGTAGGTACTGACAAAAACGTCAAAAAGATAAAGGGCAAAGCTCCGCTTTTTAATCAGGAAGAAAGGTTGGAGCTCGTTGGCGCGGTTTATACTGTTGATGAGGCAGTCCTGGGAGCGGAGTCTGATTTTTATTCTCACATTAGACAATATCACCCTGGCGTTATTTGTCTTGGTTACGATCAGTGGGCAGATGAGGATGAAGTTCGGGAAAGTCTAGCAAAAGTTGGACTTACCGAAACAGAGGTAGTTAGACTTAAACCACACAAAGTCCAGAGGGCAAAATCAACGATTGTTAAAAATCACTCTGTAGACTTTTAGCCCCGCCAGCGGTTTAAGAGTTTGTTAATAATTCCGCGTCTGTGCCGCTTTGAAATTTCCTTTTCGCGATATCTGATTAAGGTTCTTTTCATTCGCTCAACTGCGCGGTCTACGGCCTTATCCATTGCTCGTTCCGTGTCTACTACCTCCAAAATTCTTCCTGGAACATGAACGGTGATTTCGCAGTAATAATCTTGTTCTTGGCCGCGATGGGATTTTTCGGAAATTAGGCGGACCTTAATATCGGTTATTTTAGAATGATACCGCAGTAGCTTTTTCGTCTTTTTGTGGGCGTATTCTTTAAGTTTTGGGTCGGACTTGATGTGGAGGCCGGTGATTGAAAGATTCATGCCTTTTTGGTTATTAGGTCGTTAGGTTTTTAGGTTGTTAGGATAATACCAGATTGGCCAGTTTCGTCTCAAGAGTCAGCTGTTGCAATTTTGACTTAAACCTAGTAACCTACTCCCAATAGCCCAATTGCCTAATAGCCCAACAACCTAGTCCATGTTCGATAAACTGCAGCAATTAAAAGAGTTAAAGAAAATGCGCGATGAAGCGATGCGCGTTCAAAAAGTCCTCGATGAGGAAGTTGTCGAGGTTGAAAAAAGAGGCGTTAAAGTGCGGGTAACGCTGGCTCAAAGATTTGTTTCCATTGAAACGGGTGGCAGGGGCGACGATGACATCGTTGAGGCGGTAAACGAAGCAGTTAAGGAAAGCCAGAAACAAGCAGCCAAAAAAATGCAGGGGATGATGGGATTTGAAGGCCTCAAAGGAATGTTTGGCGGCGGAAGCGGAAGTTAACCTTCAAAACTTTATTTCAGACTGATATACTTTTCCCATAGTGAAAATTCCCAAAAGTGTTGCCAGTTTAATTGAGGCGTTTGAAGCACTTCCTGGTATTGGGCCAAAGACGGCTGCGCGTTTAACTTACTATTTGCTCCACGCGCCCGAGGAACTTTCTCAAAACCTTGCAGAGGCTGCGCGGAATTTAAAGGCCAAAACCAAAATTTGCTCTATTTGTCAGAATATCACAGAAGCCGACCCGTGCGAGATCTGCCAGGCCCAGGAGAGGGACAAATCGATTATCTGCGTAGTTGAGGACCCGCTTGACGTTTGGTCTATTGAGAAATCCGGCAGCTTTTCTGGCTTATACCATGTACTTCACGGAGTAATTGCGCCTCTGGAAAATATCGGCCCAGAAGATTTGAAGATCAGCGAGTTATTGAAGAGATTGGGAGACTCTTCCCTTCGACGGGCTCAGGGTAAACTCAGCTCAGGGCGTTCTTCCGTAAAGGAGATCGTTTTGGCAACTAATCCCTCAATGGAAGGCGAGGCGACTGCGATGTATATTCAGCGTTTAGTCAAACCATTGGGAGTCAAAATCACGCGGATTGCTCGTGGAATTCCTATCGGTGCGGAAATTGAGTATGCCGATGAGGTAACCATCCGCAGGGCTTTTGAGGGGCGAAAAGACTTCTAAGCAATTATAAAGTCAGAGGGCCAGAGAGCCAGAGGGACAAAGGATATCATTACGCTTTGACTCTGTGGCTCTTTGTTACTTTTGACTCTATTTAGTTACAATGGATTCATGGACGAGGATTCGAGCATTCGGGACAAAGTGATGCTGCGGCTTTCCCATGGGGCCGGTCAAATTGCTGCCGGCGGGGGCAGCGAATTTAAGCGAATCGGCAAACTTGCCGCCTCCCAGATATTTGGGTCTAAACCTCAAGAACCAAACCCTGCGGAGAATCAGGCAGCTTCAGCCAATACTGGCTTCTCAATTCTTAATGAACTTAAACTTTTAGGGAAGACCACAAAATCGCAACTTGGAGGAGGCACCATCCCTCTTGGCGCTGGCCAAATTGCTCAAATGGCCAAGCGAGACGAGGAATTTTCCGCAAAAAGTGCAGATGAGATAAGAGAGAAAATTTTCAGGATTTACCGAGAATATGAGGAAAAACGCAAAAGGGAACGGATGGCTCAACAAGAACAGGAAAAGATTGAGGCCGCAAAGCAAAAAGAAGAAGCGCTGCAACTTCAGAAAAAAAGACAGATTACTCCCATTAATGTGCAGGTTGCCAAAACCCGCGCCGAAATCGGCAAAAACTACGGAGCGGAATAATTGGCAAGATGTGTTAAAATTATGGGGCTGAGAGGGCAAAAGTTGGGCAAAGAAAAAGAGAGGGACGAAAGGATCAATAATATACTTGATCGAGCCGATGTCGCCGATGGGGTAATTGTAGATCGGATTACGGAAACCCTAGCTATTGATGGCGAAACTCATCCATCAAGAAAAAAAGTAGCTCGAGAGGTTAGAAAACTCCATGGCAGAAAGTCTAAGCGAAGAACTCCTGCAGCCCGATAAGCTCCCGGCAGCATCCGAAGCTATTTCCAAAGATCCTTGGGAAAGAGAAGTTGATGGAATTTATAATGCAATGTTGTTTATCCATCAAAAGGCTAGGTTGATTTCTAATGGTGGCTTAGATAGGCAGGATATTCTAAATATTCACAAAATTGTTATGGACGATCCTTTGAATCCAGAAAAAACAGGAGTTTTAAGGACATCTGAAGTTATTGTTCGTGGGAAGATCAATGGGGAAGTCAGAGAAGCTGCTTTTACACCCACTGACACACATTTTCTTTCAGAGTATTTTAATGAATTTTGTACTGAATTAGAAGAAAGAACACAAAATTTCTCGATCTCTACAGATATCTCGGGAGTAATTGAAACAGCTACATGGGCTCATCACAGATTTATTGAGATTCATCCATTCGAAGATGGGAATGGGCGGACGGTCCGACTAATTGTTGATTTTATTTTTCGTAAAGCACGCCTACCTTACATTAGAGATTGGGGAGCTAAGGGCGATGAGTATAACAACGTAGTTTACAGAATATACAGCGAGAACAATTTAAATCTACTAAAATTTTTTTTAGCCAAAAAGCTTTATAATCGTTTGGAGGAAATAGAGAGCAAATATGCTTCGAAGATCACAAATGGCAAGGGTTTTTTGGAGTACGTGAAAGGTCGTATGTCAGAAACCCATAGATATCTAGGAATTCTTTCTACGAATAATGCCTCTTAAAATCTACAATTTTCTTTCCCGCAGAGTTGAAGAGTTTAAGCCAATTGGAAAAGAGGTTGGACTTTATACCTGTGGTCCGACTGTTTACGACTACGTGCACATCGGCAACTGGCGCACTTTTGTTTTTGAGGATGTCCTCAAGCGGGTTCTGACATTTAGTGGATACAAGGTTAAGCATGTAATGAACATTACGGATATCGAGGATAAAATATTTAAACGTGCGCAACAAGAAAAAGTTCCAATTGATGAAATTACAGAAAAGTATGAAAAAGCTTTTTTGGCGGATTTGGAGAAGCTAAATATTCAAAAAGCAGACGTTTATCCGCGGGCAACAGAAAATATTGATTCGATAACAGCGCTTGTCGAAAAACTTCTTGAAAGAGGGATAGCTTACAAAAAAGGAGATTCGGTTTATTTTTCAATTTCCAAATTTGGCGCTTACGGGAAACTTTCCGGAACAAATGTGCAGGGAATCAAGGTTGGGGCAAGAGTTGATGTTGATGAATACGACAAGGATAATCCTTCTGATTTTGCGCTTTGGAAAAAATCTAAAGTGGGCGAGCCAGAGTACGATGGACCAAAGATTGACGGTAAGATTATCAAAGGACGTCCTGGCTGGCATAT